>NZ_JAWUEI010000013.1:0-125579 GCF_036663495.1 Enterobacter sp. 342 | reverse complement strand
AGATGAATATTTTTTTCTGCCCATTGAAACGCAAAACCCCTAATCATTGGATGTCCAACTTTCGGGGTTCACTTCACGAAGGCGGCTTCTTTGATGCGGGATTTTTTACTAACTTTGTGTCGCCGGTTTCCCAAGGGACTCTTTCGCCAACTCCTCGGCAGACTTACTTTTCAGCACCGTCCAGATAACCACCGCACCCATCAGGTCGAAAATAGCCAGTACGGCGAACAGCGGGCTGAAGCCGATGGTATCCGCCAGCGCACCCACCACCAGTGCAAACATGGTGCTCGCGGTCCAGGCGGCCATGCCGGTCAGGCCGTTGGCGGTTGCCACTTCATTACGACCAAAGACGTCAGACGAGAGCGTAATCAGCGCGCCGGACAGGGACTGGTGAGCAAAGCCACCGATGCACAGCAGGGCAATGGCGACGTACGGGCTGGTGAACAGGCCGATCATGCCTGGGCCGATCATCAGCAGCGCCCCCATTGTCACGACCATTTTACGGGAAACAATCAGGTTCACGCCAAACCAGCGCTGGAACAGCGGTGGCAGGTATCCCCCCACGATACAGCCCAGGTCAGCGAACAGCATCGGCATCCAGGCGAACATCGCGATCTCTTTCAGGTTAAAGCCGTAGACTTTGAACATGAAGAGCGGGATCCACGCATTAAAGGTACCCCAGGCTGGCTCAGCCAGGAAACGTGGCAGGGCGATACCCCAGAACTGACGGGTGCCGAGGATTTGCCAGACAGACATTTTTTTGCCGTTGTTGGTCTGATGCTGCGCTTCCTGACCGCCAATGATGTAGTCACGCTCTTCTTCAGACAGTTTTTTCTGATCGCGCGGGTGCTTATAGAAAACCAGCCACGCCATTGCCCAGGCAAAACTCAGCACGCCAGAGATGATGAACGCCATTTGCCAGCTGTGCATCACGATAGCCCACACCACCAGCGGTGGCGCAATCATCGCACCGATGGACGAGCCCACGTTGAAGTAACCGACCGCAATGGAACGCTCTTTCGCCGGGAACCACTCGGAGCTGGCTTTCAGCCCTGCGGGGATCATCGCGGCTTCTGCCGCGCCGACCGCACCACGAGCCAGTGCCAGCCCACCCCAACTGCCTGCCAGTGCGGTTGCACCACAGAAAATTGCCCAGGCGATAGCGAAGAAGGCATAACCGATTTTGGTACCGAGAATATCCAGCACATAACCTGCAACAGGCTGCATGATGGTATAAGCCGCGGAATAAGCGGCAATGATGTAGGAGTATTGCTGCGTGGAAATATGCAGCTCTTCCATCAACGTTGGCGCTGCAGCTGCCACGGTGTTACGCGTCAGGTAGCCCAGCACGGTGCCTAACGTCACCAGTGCGATCATATACCAACGTAACCCTTTAATTTTACGCATCTAAAACCTCATCGTTATGTTATTTCCGCGCCAGAGCACGGCAACCTCTCAACCGTTTCCGGGAGCTGTTGTGTAACGGGAGGGGCGTAGCCGGGAGAATGTCCCGGAACGGCCCGAACCTTGCCATAAGTAAGCGTGCATAAGTCGGTATCCGTACCGTTAAACCCGATGCCTCTCACATCGGTAATGCATTCCGTCGGCTGAGTGTTTGCGACGGCGAAAAAGATAACTTGTCATACAACTTCAAAAGGTGAGTGACATCACAAATGTATGATTCTTTGTAGGGACATTATCTGTTGTGTGCAAAGCTAGTTCTGGCGCGGCCTGGAGAAGGGTTTACTCCATTTAGGGTAATTTATTTGTTGACGTTTATTGATCTCACTCACGAAAAAAGCTTCGGTTGATGGAAATTGGTGTGATAACTTTGCAGCATATGAACATACGCTTTCTGACGCTCCCGTTACGAGGAAGACGATAATGACGCCGTTTATGACCGAAGATTTTCTGTTAGATACTGAATTTGCCCGCCGCCTGTACCACGACTTCGCAAAAGACCAGCCAATTTTCGACTACCACTGCCATTTGCCGCCGCAGCAGGTTGCCGAAAATTACCGTTTCAAAAATCTGTATGACATCTGGCTGAAAGGTGACCACTACAAATGGCGCGCGATGCGTACCAATGGTGTGGCTGAACGTCTGTGTACTGGCGATGCGACTGACCGTGAGAAGTTTGACGCATGGGCAGCGACGGTTCCGCATACTATCGGCAACCCGCTATATCACTGGACGCACCTTGAACTGCGTCGTCCATTTGGCATTACGGGTAAGCTGCTTTCCCCGACAACGGCGGATGAAATCTGGGATCAGTGCAACGCGCTGCTGGCGCAGGAGCAATTTTCTGCGCGCGGTATCATGAAGCAGATGAACGTGAAGATGGTGGGTACGACCGACGATCCAATTGACTCCCTTGAGCACCACGCCGTGATCGCCAAAGACACCGCGTTTGATATCAAAGTGCTGCCAAGCTGGCGTCCGGATAAAGCCTTTAATATCGAACAGGCCACATTCAACGAGTACATGGCGAAGCTGGCAGAAGTCTCTGATACCGACATTCGTCGTTTCGCAGACCTGCAAACCGCGCTGACCAAACGTCTGGACCACTTTGCAGCACATGGCTGTAAAGTCTCTGACCACGCACTGGACGTTGTGCTGTTTGCGGTATCAAACGAAGCCGAGCTGGATAACATCCTGGCGCGTCGCTTGTCCGGTGAATCCCTGAACGAACACCAGGTTGCTCAGTTCAAAACGGCGGTACTGGTATTCCTCGGCGCAGAATATGCCCGTCGCGGCTGGGTACAGCAGTACCACATTGGTGCACTGCGTAATAATAACCAGCGCCAGTTCAAGCTGCTGGGGGCGGATGTGGGCTTCGACTCCATCAACGATCGTCCGCTGGCAGAAGAGCTGTCTAAATTGCTGAGCAAGCAGAACGAACAAAACCTGCTGCCAAAAACCATTCTCTACTGCCTGAACCCGCGCGATAACGAAGTGTTGGGCACCATGGTCGGCAACTTCCAGGGGGAAGGGATGCCGGGCAAGATGCAGTTCGGCTCAGGCTGGTGGTTCAACGACCAGAAAGATGGCATGGAGCGTCAAATGACACAGCTGGCGCAGCTTGGCCTGTTAAGCCGCTTTGTTGGCATGCTGACCGACAGCCGCAGCTTCCTCTCCTATACCCGTCATGAATATTTCCGCCGCATTCTGTGCCAGATGATTGGCCGCTGGGTCCATGCCGGCGAAGCGCCAGCAGATATCCAGTTGCTGGGCGAAATGGTGAGAAACATCTGCTTTAACAATGCGCGTGACTACTTCGCCATTGAACTGAATTAAGGCCGTTTGAGGTTGATATGCAATACATCAGAATCCATTCGCTGGATAACGTGGCCGTAGCGCTGGCGGATCTGACCGAAGGGACGGAAGTCACTTTTGATAATCAGTCGGTCACGTTACGTCAGGCCATTGGACGCGGACATAAATTTGCCCTGATCCCCGTCGCTAAAGGGGAGAACGTGGTGAAATATGGTTTGCCGATTGGCCATGCGCTTGCGGATATTGTGCCGGGTGAATACATTCATTCTCACAATACCCGTACTAATCTGAGCGATCTGGACGAGTACAGCTATCAACCTGATTTACCCGCGAAAGAGAGTCAGGCGGTGGATCGTGAAGTGCAGATCTACCGTCGCACCAGTGGTGAAGTGGGGATCCGCAATGAGCTGTGGATCCTCCCTACTGTCGGTTGCGTGAATGGGATTGCACGTCAAATTCAGACCCGCTTTCTGAAAGAGACCAACAATGCTGAAGGCACCGATGGCGTACATCTGTTCAGCCATACTTACGGCTGTTCACAGCTCGGCGACGACCATATCAACACGCGTACCATGCTGCAAAACATGGTACGCCACCCGAACGCGGGCGCGGTGCTGGTGATCGGCCTGGGCTGCGAAAACAATCAGGTCGATGCCTTCCGTGACACGCTGGGCGAGTTTGACCCTGAACGCGTGCATTTTATGGTATGCCAGCACCAGGATGACGAAGTGGAAGCGGGTATTGAGCAACTCCACCAGCTGTATGAGGTGATGCGCCACGACAAACGCGAGCTGGGCAAGTTGAGCGAGCTGAAGTTTGGTCTGGAGTGCGGCGGGTCTGATGGCCTGTCCGGTATTACCGCCAATCCGATGCTGGGCCGCTTCTCGGATTACGTGATCGCCAACGGCGGCACGACGGTACTGACCGAAGTGCCGGAAATGTTCGGTGCGGAACGTATTTTGATGAGCCACTGCCGCGACGAAGAGACGTTTGAAAAAACCGTCACCATGGTGAATGACTTTAAACAGTACTTCATCGCCCACAACCAGCCGATTTATGAGAACCCGTCGCCGGGTAATAAAGCGGGCGGGATTACTACGCTGGAAGAGAAATCCCTTGGCTGCACCCAGAAAGCGGGGGCCAGCCAGGTTGTTGATGTTCTGCGTTACGGTGAGCGGCTGAAAACGCACGGCCTGAACCTGCTGAGTGCTCCGGGTAACGATGCCGTGGCAACCAGTGCGCTGGCCGGGGCTGGCTGTCACATGGTGCTGTTCAGTACGGGCCGAGGTACCCCTTACGGTGGTTTTGTACCAACAGTGAAAATTGCGACTAACAGCGAGCTGGCGGCGAAGAAAAAACACTGGATCGACTTTGATGCCGGTCAGCTCATTCACGGCAAAGCGATGTCGCCGTTGCTGACGGAGTTTGTAGATACTATCGTGGAGTTTGCCAACGGCAAGCAGACCTGCAACGAGAAGAACGATTTCCGCGAGCTGGCGATCTTTAAGAGTGGTGTGACGCTGTAAGTGTATTGTCGGGTGGCGCTAACGCTTACCCGACCTACTGAACCTTGTAGGCCCGGTAAGGCGTAGCCGCCACCGGGCTTTTCTTTTTAGCTGCGCAGGGCGTTCTTCGCTAAACGCGCGTCTTCCGCCTGACAGGCCGCTGCGGTGAACAGCACGTCGGTAGAGGAGTTCAGCGCGGTTTCGCAGGAGTCCTGCAGCACGCCGATGATAAAGCCGACGGCAACAACCTGCATGGCAATCTCATTCGGGATACCGAACATATTGCACGCCAGCGGGATCAACAGCAGTGAACCGCCCGCCACGCCGGATGCACCACAGGCACACAGCGACGCCACCACACTCAACAGCAATGCAGTTGGCAGATCCACCGGAATACCCAGAGTATGGACTGCCGCCAGCGTCAGGACGGTGATGGTGATGGCCGCACCTGCCATGTTCACGGTGGCGCCCAGTGGGATTGAAACGGAATAGGTATCGCGATCCAGGTTCAGTTTCTCCGCCAGCGCCATGTTCACCGGAATGTTCGCTGCCGAACTACGGGTGAAGAAAGCGTAGACGCCGCTTTCACGCAGACAGGTCAGTACCAGCGGATACGGGTTGCGGCGGATCTGCCAGAACACCAGCAGCGGGTTGATCACCAGTGCCACCAGCAGCATACAGCCAACCAGAACGACCAGCAGCTGCGCGTAGCCCCACAGCGCGTCAAAGCCGGTGGTTGCCAGCGTGGAGGAGACCAAACCGAAGATCCCGATTGGCGCAAAACGAATCACCAGTTTCACCATGAAGGTCACGGCGTTGGACATATCGTTGACCAGATTTTTGGTGCTGTCATTCCCGTGACGCAGCGCAAAGCCCAGACCAATCGCCCAGACCAGGATGCCGATGTAGTTTCCGCTCATCAGCGCCGTAACAGGGTTAGAAACCATGCTCATCAGCAGACCGCGCAGTACTTCCACAATCCCGGATGGCGGTGTGATATCGCCCGCAGCGCTGGTCAGATGCAGCGTGGACGGGAAGAGGAAGCTAAACACAACGGCAGTTAATGCAGCAGAGAAGGTTCCCAGAAGATACAGGAACAGAATAGGGCGAATGTTGGTTTTTTGTCCGTGCTGGTGGTTAGCAATCGATGCCATGACCAGCATCAGTACCAGTACTGGTGCGACGGCTTTCAGTGCGCCAACGAAAAGGGTACCGAGCAGTCCCGTGGCTTCTGCAGCAGGTTTTGACACCATCGCCAGCAGAATACCCAGTACCAACCCGACCAAAATTTGTTTAACGAGGCTGCCCTGCGCCAGGCGCGCGAACAAACCGCTTGATTGTGTGCTCATACGTTATTCCTGAGTGAAATTGCGTTCCATCCTGGATGTGCTCTTAGTCACATTTATGTCCGGATGTCAGTATTTGTTTGCCTGGTTGAGTATCAGGGAAAGCAGCGAAAGGCGGAAGCGTAAAATGCTGGATTTTACGTGTTGCATCATATTTTTTAACTACAACGTTACAAAAATGTGTTCACCCTCTCCCTGTAGGAGAGGGCATCAGTCCGCACTGAACGTTTTACTCCACCTGCTGCTTCTTATCGTGCTGGCGGTTAACCCAGGTATTGATAATCAGCGTCACGATCAGAATGCCAAACACTACGCCGAGCGAAATGGCGATCGGGATATGGTAGAAATCGACAATCAGCATCTTGATACCGATAAATACCAGGATCACCGACAGGCCGTACTTCAGCATTGAGAAGCGCTCCGCCGCGCCCGCCAGCAGGAAGTACATGGCACGCAGGCCAAGAATGGCGAACAGGTTAGAGGTCAGAACGATGAACGGGTCAGTGGTCACGGCGAAGATAGCCGGGATACTGTCTACCGCGAAAATCACGTCACTCAACTCCACCAGAATCAGCACCAGCAGCAGCGGGGTGGCAAACAGCAGGCCGTTCTTACGTACGAAGAAATGCTCGCTCTCGATCTTGTCGGTCATGCGCAGATGACCACGGATCCACTTCACCAGCGGGCGATCGCCAATCGCTGAGCCATCTTCTTTTGCCAACGCCATTTTGACCCCGGTGAACAGCAGGAACGCACCGAAGACATACAGCAGCCATTCAAACTGAGTAATCAGCCAGCTACCGGCGAAGATCATGATGGTACGCAGAATGATCGCGCCCAGCACGCCATAGACCAGCACGCGGCGCTGCAGGGCTGCAGGCACGGCAAAGTAGCTGAACAGCATCAGCCAGACGAAGACGTTATCAACCGCCAGGGCTTTTTCAATCAGATAACCGGTGAGGAAGGCGAGCGCTTGAGGATCGGCCACCGCGCGGCCTTCAGTCGAGGCCAGATACCACCAGAAGGCAGCACAGAAGAGCAGGGAGAGGGTAACCCACACCAGAGACCAGACGGCGGCCTGCTTCATGGTCATGCCGTGCGCGCCGCGCCGTCCCTGCAAAAAGAGGTCGATCGCCAGCATGATGAGCACGACAACCGCGAATCCGCCCCACAACATTGGAGTGCCGACAGAATGCATACTATTTTCCTTACACATAAAAAAACAAAAACGGCTAAGGTCAGAAGACGATAGCCGTTAGCTTTTTATGCATAGACCTCGCCTTCCGGCAAGGTCTCACTTACAACCACGAGGGTTGCCCGGCGACCGGATGCGGTATTGCACGCATCGTAATGACGATCCACCGGCAAGGAAGTTACTCCCCTTTGCGGGTAACAAAATATGTCAGACCATCGGTTTCGTCAATGGTTGACAGGATTTTATTACACAGCTTTACGCGATAGCTTCTGCGCTCACGTCATCTGCCGGGAAGACGACGCCAGTCTGACGGCGGATCTCCGTTTGCAGTTTCGCCGTGGTGCGACTGACCGCGAGTCCTGGGTGGTTCACTTCGTTGTCTTCGACCAGACGGGCAAAGACCTCTGCCTCATAGAGCATAGTGTTAATATGCTGAGGCTGCGTCAGCTCTTGTGCTTTCCCGCCGCGCGGGACAAAGCTCAGCTTCTGACACTCAGAAATCTTTTCGATAACCAGCGATCCCGCTTCACCCTGAATTTCACTTGGCAGCACAGAATCACTCACTTTTGAATGTTGCAGTGTGACGCTGAAATCACCGTAATCCAGCATCACTACGCCGTGCGCATCTACACCGCTTTCCAGCAGGCTGGCTTGTGCACTGACGCTGTGTGGCTCACCCCACAGCGCCACGGCGGAAGCCAGGCAGTAGAAACCGATATCCATAATCGAGCCATTAGAGAAGGCCGGGTTAAAGGTGTTAGGGTTCTCGCCATCGAGGTAACGCTGATAGCGAGATGAGTACTGGCAGTAGTTAATAAAGGCTTTACGCACTTTGCCAATTTTCGGCAGGGACTGCTGCAGCAGCAGGAAGTTCGGCAGGCTGGCGGTTTTGAACGCTTCGAACAACACCACCTGATTTTCGCGGGCAAGCGCAATGGCGGCTTCCACTTCCTGAATATTCGAGGCCAGCGGCTTCTCGCAAATCACATGCTTTTTATGGCTGAGGAACAGCCTGGTTTGCGGGAAGTGCAGGGAGTTCGGGCTGGCAATATAAACCGCGTCAATGGCGTCACTTTTCGCCATCTCGTCGAGCGAGGTGAACAGATGTTCGACCAGGTAATCGTTCGCGAAGGTCTGAGCCTGCTCAAGACTGCGGGAATAGACTGCGGTGAGTTTATATTTGCCGGTTTCGTGGGCGGCGTCGACGAACTGGCGTGTGATCCAGTTCGTTCCAATGACTGCGAAACGTATCATAAACGTTTACGTACTCCGTAGCTGGGAACCTTTAGCCACTGTAGCACGTCATCATGACAATTCGCGTGCGCTACTGCGCATTACCCTTTAACGATAAATGCGTAAGCCACAAACGGGTATCAAACTCCAGCTGATGGTACTGCGGCTCCATATGGCAGCACAGGGAGTAAAACGCTTTGTCGTGCTCTTTCTCTTTCAGATGCGCCAGTTCGTGCACCACGATCATCCGCAGGAACGCTTCTGGTGCGTTACGAAATACGGTCGCAACCCGGATCTCCGCTTTGGCTTTCAGCTTGCCACCCTGCACGCGGGAGATGGCGGTATGCAGGCCGAGGGCGTTTTTCAGCACGTGGATCTTGTTATCGTACATTACCTTGTTGATCGGCGGCGCGCTCTTCAGATACCGGCTTTTCAGATCCTGCGTATACTGCCAGAGGGCTTTGTCGGTCGTGAAATCGTGGGTCCCGGGGTAGCGTTTTTCCAGCACCGCGCCGAGCTTCTGCTCGGCAATCAGGCTGCGAACCTGAGTCAGTAAATGCTCCGGGTAGCCCTGGAGATAAGTAAGTTGGTTCATCAACGCCCCAAATCGACAATAAAACGGTATACTCACGCACCCTTTTCAGGGATACGCCAAATTTTACCATTCAGGAGGGCCGATGAGCCACTTAGACAACGGTTTCCGTTCACTCAACCTTAAACGTTTCCCGGAAACGGACGACGTTAACCCACTTCAGGCGTGGGAAGCGGCAGATGAATATCTGCTGCAGCAGTTGGATGATACTGAAATCAGCGGCCCGGTTTTGATCCTGAATGATGCGTTTGGCGCGCTGGGCTGTGCGCTGGCGGAACATACGCCATACAGCATTGGCGACTCCTATCTAAGCGAGCTGGCGACGCGTGAGAACCTGCGTCATAACGATATCGAAGAATCCAGCGTGAAATTTCTCGACAGCACGGCGGAGTACCCGCAGGCGCCTGGCGTGGTGCTGATTAAAGTACCCAAAACCATGGCGTTGCTTGAGCAACAACTGCGTGCGCTGCGTAAAGTCGTCACCCCTGAAACCCGCATCATTGCGGGGGCCAAAGCGCGTGATATTCACACCTCGACGCTGGAGCTGTTCGAGAAAGTGCTCGGCCCAACCACCACCACGCTGGCGTGGAAAAAAGCGCGTCTGATCAACTGTACCTTCAGTGCACCGGAACTGGCTGATGCGCCAGAGACGCTGAGCTGGAAGCTGGAAGGAACCGACTGGACTATCCACAACCACGCGAACGTCTTCTCCCGCACCGGTCTGGATATCGGGGCACGTTTCTTTATCGAACATCTGCCGGAAAATCTGGAAGGCGAAATTGTAGACCTGGGCTGCGGTAACGGCGTAATTGGCCTGACGCTGCTGGCGAAAAACCCGCAAGCCAGCGTGGTGTTCAGCGATGAATCGCCAATGGCGGTGGCTTCCAGCCGCCTGAACGTGGAAACCAACATGCCAGAGGCGCTGGATCGCTGCGAGTTTATGATCAACAACGCGCTGTCGGGTGTGGAGCCTTTCCGCTTCAATGCCGTTCTGTGTAACCCGCCGTTCCACCAGAAACATGCCCTGACGGATAACGTCGCCTGGGAGATGTTCCACCACGCGCGCCGTTGCCTGAAAATTAACGGCGAGCTGTACATCGTAGCGAACCGCCATCTGGACTACTTCCACAAGCTGAAGAAGATTTTCGGTAACTGCACCACGATTGCCACCAACAACAAATTCGTGGTGCTGAAATCCGTGAAGCTGGGTCGTCGTCGCTAAATCTTCAGTGCCAGCTGGGTGCCCTGCGCAATTGCGCGCCGTGCATCCAGCTCCATCGCCACATCACATCCGCCAATCAAATGCACTGTTTTGCCCGTTTCACGCAGCGGATCGGCCAGATCGCGCTTCGGTTCCTGTCCGGCACATAAAATCACATGATCAACCTGCAGCAGCTGCGGTTCACCGCCGATCAGCACGTGCAGCCCCTCATCGTCGATCTTCTGATAACTGACTGCCGGGATCATCTTCACACCGCGAGAGAGCAGGGTGGCGCGATGGATCCAGCCAGTGGTTTTGCCCAGCCCTTCGCCTAGTTTGCTGGCTTTACGCTGTAACATCACGATCTGACGCGGGCTTTTGGGGAGTTGCTGCCCTTCAGGGCGTAACCCACCGGACTGATTCAGGCTGGTGTCGATGCCCCATTCCACGCAAAACTCGGCAATATTCTGGCTGGTTGCTTCTCCCGGCTGGCTTAAATACATCGCGGTATCAAAACCGATCCCGCCGCAGCCGATAATCGCCACCTTTTCGCCGACCGGTACTTTGTCACGCAATACATCCAGGTAGCTCAACACTTTCGGATGATCGATGCCCTCGATCGCGGGTGTACGCGGGGCGATCCCGCTCGCCAGGATCACTTCGTCAAAATCCACCAGATCGTCTGCTTTCACAAAGTGGTTAAGACGCAGATCGACCCCATTGAGTTCGATCATCCGGCGGTAGTAACGCAGGGTTTCATAGAACTCCTCTTTGCCCGGGATCTGTTTGGCGATATTAAACTGGCCGCCGATCTCCGTTGCGGCATCGAACAGCGTCACGCAGTGTCCCCGTGAGGCGGCATTCACCGCGAATGCCAGCCCTGCCGGACCCGCGCCGACCACGGCGAGGCGTTTTTGGTTGAGCGCCGGTACGACGGGCATTTTGGTTTCGTGGCAGGCGCGCGGGTTGACGAGACAAGAGGTGACTTTGCCAACGAAGATCTGATCCAGACACGCCTGATTACAGCCGATGCAGGTGTTGATCTCATCCGCGCGGCCGCTTTGCGCTTTCGACAGCAGTTCGGCATCGGCCAGGAACGGACGTGCCATCGACACCATATCGGCATCGCCGCGTGAAATAACATCGTCCGCCACCTGCGGATCGTTAATACGGTTGGTGGTCACCAGCGGAATAGAGACTTTGCCTTTCAGCTTGCGCGTCACCCAACTGAACGCCGCGCGCGGCACCGGTGTGGCGATGGTCGGAATGCGCGCTTCGTGCCAGCCGATGCCGGTGTTAATGATGGTTGCACCTGCGGCTTCAATTGCCTGTGCCAGTTGCACGGTTTCGTCTAATGTTCCACCTCCCTCCACCAGATCGAGCATCGACAGGCGGAAGACGATAATAAAATCAGCACCCGCACGTTCACGCACGGCGCGCACCACTTCTACCGCAAAGCGCATGCGGCGGGCATAATCACCACCCCATTCGTCGTCACGATGGTTAGTGCGGGCGGCGAGGAATTCGTTAATCAGGTAGCCTTCTGAACCCATCACCTCGACGCCATCGTAGCCCGCTTCACGTGCCAGCGCGGCGCAGCGGGCAAAGTCATCAATCAGCGCCAGGATCTCGTCGTGGCTGAGGGCATGCGGTTTGAAGCGGTTAATGGGAGCCTGAATCGCCGAGGGGGCGACCAGATTCGGTTGATAGCTGTAGCGGCCGGTATGCAGGATTTGCAGGGCGATTTTCCCGCCTTCATTGTGTACCGCATCGGTCACGATGCGGTGGTGAGGCAGTTGTGACACGTCATTCAACACCGCGCCGCCCTCCATGCCGACACCGGAAGGTGCAGGCGCGACACCACCGGTGACAATCAGCGCCACCCCGTGCCGGGCACGCTCGGCATAGAAGGCCGCGAGACGTTCAGCCCCGTCCGGATGCTCCTCCAGACCGGTGTGCATAGAGCCCATTAATACGCGGTTTTTGAGCGTTGTGAACCCCAGATCAAGGGGGGCGAATAGCGACGGGTAGCGGCTCATAGTGTCTTCCAGTGTAAAATTATTGTTATGTGGTCGGATGAGTTACTAATTTAGCCAGCGTCAGCAGAAAGGTAAAAGCGGGATCAAATGATTGTGATAGAACTCAAAGAACTTCCCCGGTGGCGCTGCGCTTACCGGGGCTACAAAACTTAATCTCCCTCTCCCTCAGAGGGAGCGCACCAGCCCCGGAGCCTGCCACATCGACGTCGTCAGCCCGCTGTCCACCAGCCCAAGCTGGTCGGCATACACCGCCTGCCACTTCTGCATCATGCCGTCGTACAAGTCGCGGTGTTCCGGATTCGGCGTAAACTCCCGGCTCCACTTCACCAGCCGCTCGCCCGTTGAGGCCATATCTGCAAACAGTCCCGCCCCCGTTCCGGCTGCAATTGCACAGCCCAGTGCCGTGGCCTCTTTCACTTCCGGAACACGTACCGGCAGCCCGGTGACGTCGCTTAAAATCTGGCTCCACAAGACGCCTTTCGCTCCCCCACCGGCGAAGACGAGGCTCTCAAACGTCACGCCGGAAAAACGCGAAATCTGTGCCAGATTGCAGGCCGAAACTATCGCGGCGTTCTCTTCCAGTGCACGGAACAGCGTCGCTTTGTTACACTTTTCCGGGTCGATGGAGAGGTTAATAAACGATGGTGCAGCGTGATACCACTGCTTAAAATGCATGGCATCAGAGAAGATCGGCATCACCCCATGTGAGCCCGCAGGCACGCGGCTGGCCATCTCTTCCAGCAGGGTGTAAGTATCCATGCCCATCCGCTCAGCAATCAGCTTTTCCTCTGCGCAGAAGGCATCACGGAACCAGCGCATCGTCAGCCCGGTAAAGAAGCTGATTGACTCCGCCTGAACCATACCAGGAATAACATGTGGGTTTACGCGGATGTTCATCTCAGGATCGGTTCGTACCTGCGGCAGGTTGACCACCTGTTGCCAGAAAGTCCCGCCTAACACTGCCGTTTGCCCGGCGCGCACCACACCCAGCCCCAGACACCCAAGCTGCACGTCACCGCCACCCATTACCACCGGCGTCCCTTCGCGCAGGCCGCTCTGCTGCGCAGCGGTTTTGGTGATCGCGCCCAGTACGGTGCCGGTTTCTTTTACCGGGGAGAGGATATCGGCGCGCAGCCCGGCCATGTCCAGCAGTGCGGGTCGCCAGTCGCGGGAGAAGAGATCCAACATGCCGGTGGTGCCGGCGTTAGACGGGTCGACCGCCAGCTCGCCGGAGAGTTTCGCCGCCAGCCAGTCGCTGATCATGGTGATGGTCGCCGCTTTGCGGTAGATATCCGGACGATGGTGCGCCAGCCAAAGCAGGCGCGGCATGGCACTCAGGGCCAGGGTCTGTCCGGAGACGTCATACACTTCGGATTCAAAACGGTTGTCGTGGATCTCTTTGAGTTCAGCCACCTCGCGACTGGCGCGGGCGTCGACATTGGCGCAGGCCCAGATGGCTTCACCGTTGCGGTCATACAGCACAATTCCCTCGCGCATTGAGCAACAGGCAACGGACTGAATATCCGCCGCGCTCAGTCGCGCACGTTCCAGCGCCTGGTGAATGCACTGACAAGTGAGCTGCCAGTTGGTGTCGAGGTCAAATTCCATCGAGCCCGGCACGTTCTCCACGCTCAGGTGTTTCCACTCGGCCTGGCCGACTGCAATCTGGTTGCCCTGCAAATCAAAAATAACGGCGCGAACGCTGCCTGTCCCTGCATCTAACGCTAAAAGGTAACTCATGAGCTTGCCTCGTGTCAGGCGCAGGGCTGCTCTTATCCGGCCAGAGCCAGCACCGCGCGGGCTGTCGTCTCTTCCGTCACCAGGCCATTGATACGGCGACCTTTCAGTGCGGCATAAATCGCATCGGCTTTCTCTTCACCTCCGGCCACGCCAACGATGGTGGGCAACTGCGCCAGTTCATCGAGCGTGACGCCCAGTAATTCTTTATGGATCTCCAGCTCCTCGACGCATTCCCCTTCGGCATTCAGGAAGTACCCAAGAATGTCTCCCACCGCCCCTTTACGGGCATACATCAGCTGTTCACCTTCACTGATATAGCCGGAGCGCAAGATCGTCGCGTCGCGGCGCTGGTTCACGGAACCAATCCCCACCACTGCGACATCGGCCGCCTTCGCGGCGAGGATCACGTCCCGCACGCTGGTTTCGCGTTTTAAGATCCCGGCTACTTCGGCAGACGAAACGCGAAGCGGGGCAGGGATCATACTGACGCTACAGGCCGCATCGAGCTGGCCGATGCCGGTCATATACGGTCCTACACCGCCGGAGAGCGTCACCAGGCGGATCTGCTGCGAGCTAATAAAACCGCTTAAGTGCTGCAGGCTGCTCATGGTAGTTTCACCAAATCCCACCGCTAAAAGCTGTCCGGGTTCCAGCACGCCCATCAGTGACTGCGCGGCGCCAATGCCCAGTCGGACGTTCATTGGCGGAGTATTCAGGGCGGGCATCACGCGCACCAGCTTGAGCCCAAAACGCTGCTGCAATTCGGTTTCCAGCGCCAGACAGCCCTCATAACGAGAGTTGATCTGCACGCGGATCACTCCGGACTGGCGGCCCTTTTCCAGCAGGCGCGAGATCTTCAGACGCGGCAATCCGAGCCGTTCGCCAATATCGTTCTGGGTCAATCCATCGTGGTAGTAACACCATGCCACGCGAGCCACCAGTTCCTCTTCCGCCAGTGCCAGCCCGGCAAACCGACCGTCTTCCGCAGTGCGTTTATCGCTCATAATTGAACTCTTATAAAAATTTAGATCATATGTTCGTGATGACGCGGGTGGAAAGTGTGAGCCGCGCGGCAAAACGGATCTTTTAGTTTGTTTCTGGTTTATCTGGATCTTAATCAATAAAACTGTGATCCCTGCACGGTTGTAAATATAGTTCACCGTCTACGCTTTTGAACATTATTAAATCTAAAAATCATTTGTTCAATAGCGGGGCGATGATGACCTTACTTCTCGAAGCGCGTGATATCTGCAAGCAATTCTCCGGCGTGCCGGTCTTAAAAGGCATTGATTTCACGCTGTTTGCGGGTCAGGTGCATGCGCTGATGGGCGGTAATGGCGCGGGGAAATCGACGCTGATGAAGATCATTGCCGGAGTGGAGACGCCGGACAGCGGTGAACTTTCGGTATCCGGACAGTCATTTGCGCGGCTTACCCCAGCGCAGGCACACAAGCTCGGCATTTATCTGGTGCCGCAGGAACCATTGTTGTTTCCCAACCTGACGGTGCGGGAAAACATCCTTTTTCGCCTGCCGCGTGAACGCGAGCTGGATAAACGCCTGGCGGAGAAACTTCACCAGTTGCAGTGCCAGCTTAATCTGGATGCCACTGCCAGCACCCTGGAAGTGGCGGATCAACAGATGGTGGAGATCCTCCGCGGGCTGATGCGCAACGCGACGATCCTGATCCTCGACGAACCTACGGCTTCACTCACGCCGGGGGAAACCGAACGGCTGTTCCGTCAGATCCGCGCCCTGCAGGATCTCGGCGTTGGCATTGTCTTTATCTCGCATAAATTGCCGGAAATCCGCACGCTTTCGAGCCACGTCTCGGTAATGCGCGACGGCGCAGTGGTACTCAGCGGCGAAACCGCGCAGTTCGACGATAACGCCCTGATTGCGGCCATGACGCCGGTGAGCCGGGAAAAAGGTTTAAGCGATGCACAAAAATTGTGGCTGGCCCTGCCGGGTAACCGCCGCACCCAGCCGCAGGATTTCCCGGTGTTGCGCGTGGAAGAGCTCACCGGGGAAGGTTTTATCGATCTGAGTCTGGAGATTTACGCGGGTGAGATCGTCGGTCTTGCCGGGCTGGTGGGGTCCGGACGCACCGAGTTAGCCGAAACCCTCTACGGCTTGCGTTCTGTGCGCGGCGGCCGCGTCTGGCTCGAAAATCAGGAGATCACCGACGATCCGGTATTTTCACGGCTCGATAAAGGTCTGGTTTATCTGCCGGAAGATCGGCAGGTTTCCGGCTTATTTCTGGATGCGCCTGTCCGCTGGAACACCGTAGCGCTGAATGAACCTTCCCTCTGGCAGCAGCGCAAGCGGGAATCTGCGGTGGTGGAGCGTTACCACCGGGCGCTGGGGATCAAGCTTAACCATGCGGAGCAAACCGTGCGCACACTCTCTGGTGGCAACCAGCAGAAGGTGCTGCTGGCGCGCTGTCTGGAGGCCAATCCGTTACTGCTGATTGTTGATGAACCGACGCGCGGTGTGGACGTCTCGGCGCGCGCCGATATCTATCAACTGCTCAAAAGCGTGGCGGCACAGAACGTGGCGGTGCTGATGATCTCAAGCGATCTCGATGAGTTTCCCGGGCTTGCTGACCGGGTGCTGGTGATGCACCAGGGCGTACTCAGCGGCGAATTGCCGCGCCACGCCGTCAGCCTCGACAGAATGATGGCGCTGGCGTTTGGAGGGCAATCATGAAGATCTTACTGAAAAACCGTGAACTGAGCGCCTTTCTGGCGATCCTCGCCCTGTTTGCTGTGCTGGTGGCGCTCAATCCTGCGTATTTCAGTTTGCAGACGCTGGGGATGATCTTCGCCAGCTCGCAAATTCTGATCCTGCTGGCACTCGGTGCCGCGCTGGTGATGCTGACCCGCAATATTGACGTCTCTGTGGGCTCGACTGTCGGGCTGTCTGCCATTGCCGTTGGCGTGGCACTGAACAGCGGCTACAGCCTGTCGGTATCCATGCTTTTTGCGTTATCGGTTGGCGCGCTGGCGGGGGCATTCAACGGTTTTCTGGTCGTGGGCCTGCGCATCCCGGCGATTGTCGCCACGCTTGGTACGCTGGGGCTGTATCGCGGGGCGATGCTGCTCTGGACGGGCGGGAAGTGGATTGAAGGGCTGCCGCCGCAGCTAAAATCTCTCTCTGAACCTGTCGCCTTCGGTCTATCGCCGCTCGGTATGGTGGTGCTGTTTTTCGCGGCGGCAGGGGCGTGGACGCTGTCGCGCACCGCCTTTGGTCGTGATTTTTATGCTGTAGGCGATAACCTGGCAGCCGCGCGCCAGCTGGGTGTGGCGGTGAATCGCACGCGGATGATCGCCTTCACGCTGAACGGCATGTTGGCGGCCTGCGCCGGGATTGTCTTTGCCGCGCAGATCGGTTTTGTGCCGAACCAGACCGGAAGCGGGCTGGAGATGAAAGCTATCGCCGCCTGCGTGCTCGGCGGTATTTCGCTTTTGGGTGGCACGGGCACGCTAATTGGCGCGTTACTCGGCGCTTTCTTCCTGACGCAAATCGACACTGTGCTGGTGTTGTTTAAGCTCCCGGCCTGGTGGAACGACTTTATTGCTGGGCTGGTGTTACTTGGCGTGCTGGTGCTCGACGGACGTCTGCGCCAGGCACTGGCGCGTCATCAGCGGGTGCTGAAGTACAGCCGTTTCCAGCCGGGAAACAAAGGGGGAAAGCACGTCACCCCGTTTCCGAAACGCAAAAAAGAGGTGGCGTAAATGAAGCTTAACTGGGAAAGCACGCTGCTGATTTTACTGGTGCTGGAGATCCTGCTCTTTGGTGCCATCAACCCCCGTATGCTGGATATCAATATGTTGCTGTTCAGCACCAGCGATTTCATCTGCATTGGTATTGTGGCACTGCCGCTGACGCTGGTGATTATCAGTGGCGGGATCGATATCTCCCTCGGCTCGACCATTGGCCTGTGCGCCATCGCACTGGGAGTGATGATGCAGTCGGGGTGGCCGATGGCGGTGGCAATTCCGCTGACCTTACTGCTCGGCCTGCTGTGCGGTTTATTCAACGCTGCGCTTATCCACTACACCGGCATTAGCCCACTGGTGATCACCCTCGGCACGCTCTACCTCTACGGTGGCGGGGCGCTCTTGCTCTCCGGAATGGCGGGGGCGACGGGCTATGAGGGCATTGGTGGCTTCCCGGACAGCTTTACCGCGTTCGCCAACCTCACGCTTTTCGGCTTACCGGTTCCGCTGGTGCTCTTCGCGGCGATCACCGTTTTCTTCTGGCTGATTACCCATCGCGGACGCTTTGGCCGTCATCTGTTTCTGATTGGGCAAAACCCACGTGCAGCACGCTATGCGGCGCTGTCGGTCAACGGCATGCCGTACGCGCTGTATGGCCTGGTCGGTGTGGCCTCGGCGATTGCCGCGCTGGTGATGGTCTCCTATTTCGGTTCCGCGCGCTCGGATTTAGGGCGCGATTTACTGATGCCTGCGCTGACCGCCGCTGTACTTGGCGGGGCCAATATCTACGGCGGTTCAGGCTCGGTAATCGGTACTGCACTGGCGGCACTGCTGGTGGGGTATCTGCAACAGGGTTTACAGATGGTCGGCATCCCCAACCAGGTGTCGAGCGCGCTGTCAGGGGCGCTGTTGGTTGTGGTGGTGATGGGACGTTCGTTGAGTCTGCACCGTGAATGGGTGCGATCTCTCTTCACAAAACTACCCGGAGCGTAAGATGAAAACAAAACTGATAGTCCTGGCGATGGCCCTTAGCATCGCATCAGCGCAGGCGGCGGACCGCATTGCCTTTATCCCGAAACTGGTGGGCGTGGGTTTCTTTACCAGCGGCGGCAACGGTGCAAAAGAGGCGGGAAAAGATCTGGGTGTGGACGTCACCTACGATGGCCCGACCGAGCCAAGCGTCTCCGGCCAGGTGCAGCTCATCAATAACTTCGTTAACCAGGGCTATAACGCGATTATCGTCTCCGCCGTGTCACCGGATGGCCTCTGTCCGGCGCTGAAGCGCGCGATGCAGCGCGGCGTAAAAGTCCTGACCTGGGACTCCGACACCAAACCGGAGTGCCGCAGCATTTACATCAACCAGGGAACGCCGGAACAGCTTGGTGGCCTGCTGGTGGAGATGGCATCGAAGCAAGTGACGAAACCGAATGCCAAAGTGGCGTTCTTCTACTCCAGCCCCACCGTCACCGACCAGAACCAGTGGGTGAAAGAGGCGAAAGCCAAAATCGAGAAAGATCATCCTCAGTGGCAGATCGTCACCACGCAGTTTGGCTATAACGATGCCACCAAATCCCTGCAAACCGCAGAGGGGATCTTAAAAGCGTATCCGGATCTGGATGCGATCATCGCCCCGGATGCCAACGCGTTGCCTGCGGCAGCGCAGGCGGCGGAAAACCTCAAGCGGGAAGGGGTGGCGATTGTTGGTTTTAGTACGCCGAACGTGATGCGTCCGTACGTTGAGCGCGGCACGGTGAAAGCCTTCGGTCTGTGGGATGTCGTGCAACAAGGGAAAATTGCGGTCAATGTCGCCGATCGTTTACTGAAAAAAGGCGATCTTAACGTTGGCGATAGCGTGGATGTAAAAAATATCGGGGCGCTGAAGGTCGAGCCAAACAGCGTGCAGGGCTACCAGTATGAAGCGAAGGGCAACGGCATTGTGCTGCTGCCGGAGCGTGTGGTGTTCACCAAAGAGAACATCAATAAATATGATTTCTGACGGGGGAGCAAATGGCTGATTTAGACGACATCAAAGACGGTAAAGATTTTGGCATTGGCACACCGCAGCAGAACGTGCCGTTCACCCTGAAAGGCTGCGGTTCGCTGGACTGGGGCATGCAGTCCAGGCTGGCGCGCATCTTCAACCCGAAAAGCAACCGCACGGTGATGCTGGCCTTTGATCACGGCTATTTCCAGGGGCCGACCACCGGTCTTGAGCGTATCGATCTTTCGATTGCCCCGCTGTTTGGTGAAACCGACGTGCTGATGTGCACCCGCGGTATCTTGCGGAGCACCGTACCTGCCGCGACGAACAAACCGGTGGTGCTGCGCGCCTCCGGCGGTAACTCGATTCTGGGTGAGCTCTCCAACGAGTGCGTGGCGGTAGCGATGGAAGATGCGCTGCGCCTGAACGTCTGCGCGGTGGCGGCGCAGGTGTACATCGGCAGCGAGTTTGAGCATCAGTCGATCAACAACATCATCAAGCTTGTCGATGCGGGTGCGCGCTACGGCATGCCGACGCTAGCAGTGACGGGTGTCGGCAAGGAGATGGCACGCGACGCGCGTTATTTCTCGCTCGCCAGCCGTATCGCTGCCGAAATGGGGGCGCAGTTCGTCAAAACCTATTATGTGGATGAAGGCTTTGAAAAAGTGACCGCCAGCTGTCCGGTGCCAATTGTCATCGCCGGAGGCAAAAAGCTGCCAGAGCATGAGGCGCTGGAGATGTGCTGGCGGGCTATCGACCAGGGCGCATCCGGTGTGGATATGGGGCGCAATATCTTCCAGTCCAGCGCGCCGCTGGCGATGCTGAAAGCGGTGAAGAAAGTGGTTCATGAGAACATGAGCGCGCGGGACGCGTTCCAGTTCTGGCAGGAAGAGAAACAGGGAGAAGCGAAATGAACGTGACGTTAGTGGAGATCAACATCAAACCTGAACGGGTGGATGAGTTTCTGGAGGTATTTCGCGCCAACCACGAAGGGGCGATCCAGGAGCCGGGAAACCTGCGTTTTGACGTGTTGCAGGATCCAAGGGTGAAAACCCGGTTCTTTATCTACGAAGCTTACAAGGACGAAGAGGCGGTGTTGGCGCATAAGCAAACGCCGCATTATCTGGCGTGCGTGGATAAGCTCGAGGAGTTGATGTCAGAGCCGCGCAAAAAACGCAGTTTTGTGGGGTTGTTACCGGAGTAAAAAAAGGCAGGAAGGGCAGGCCGGGTAAGCGCTAGCGCCACCCGGCGTTTTCAGGCCAGTTCTAGATCCGCAAGTATCCCGGCTAGCGCTTCGCGCGGCTCACCCTGAATCGCCTGCAGCGGGAATGGTAGCGCAGGCGCTTTTACTTTCCCCATCATCTCGGCCGCTGCCGCGACCACCCGCAAACTGCCGTAACGGCGAAACAGTGCCCAAAGTGGCTCCAGCCGCTCGGATTGCGCTGTCTCCTTTGTTCGCGCAATCGTCAGCGCCACCTGTGGGAACAACCCACCGATGACCGAATACCAGACGTCATACCCGGCCTGCAGGGCGGATGCTGCCCGCCAGTCGCCGGCGATGCCCAGCGTGACGGTATCAGGAAGACGAGCGCGTACCTGCGACAGGTCCTCTGGCACGCGGCCAAGCTTAATGGACCCTATATTCGGCAGGGCCGCAGTGGCAAATAACAATTCATCGCTAAACGCAAAGCCGGTCGTGGCGGGATTATCGTATATGCACAGCGGTACGGAGAGCCGGCGAGTCACCGTTTCATAGAGATTAAACACTTCATCTTCCGTTAATCGCTGGTACGACACGGGGGCCATCAGCACGCCGGATACACCTGCCGTTTGCGCGTCGTCAGCCAGACGCAGAATATCATCCAGCCGTAGTGCGCCGATGCTGACGATGACCGGAATGTCATCAGCATGCTCCACCGCGCAGCGTGTGATCCGGCCGCGCTCTTCAACAGTCAGATAGGCATAACTTCCCGTTGAGCCAAGAATGCCCAGTGAATCTACGCCGGCGTCGACCACCGGGCGCAGAAGATTGATGAATGACTGCTCGTCAAACATCCCATTTTTCAGGGGGGTTAACGAAAAAGCGCTTAATCCGTGAAACATCGTGTTGTCCTCTTACAGCGTCAGCAGTTGAACCTGAGCCGTGGCTCCCGGCATCAGCCGCTGCAGGTTGTTGACCAGCACCCCTCCTGCCTCTTCCAGTGCCGCAACCGGCATCGACGGCAGGCTTTCAAGAATAAACCACATGGATTGCGCCTGACTGTCCAGACGGGTACGCACTCCCTGTCGCCAGTTCCAGCGGCGGCAGGTGACGCCGAGATCGTCGCGCCAGATGATTTCACCAGCATCCGGATATTCCACCACCGGCTGGCCCTCTTTCAGGGTATCGAAGGGTTCATGACCTTCGGCGAGGGTCAGACGTGGTGCACCGGTATAGGCCGCGAGATTTTCCCCACCCACCGGAATGGCATAGCGAATGCTCACCGCGTTATAGATATCCACAACAGGATCCAACGACGGCAGCGAACCGTCTTTCAGTACCCGCTTGCGAAGGGCAGAGGCCGAGCAGGGTGTGCGTTTCGGTTTCGCGCCGAACGCTTTAAACACCTCATCCCAGTCCGAAAGGTGTGCATCTGCCCACGGCGCATCATCATTCAACATCTGCTGGCAGGCCTGTGCCAGCGTGGTGGTTGCAACCTCCAGGTGGGTAATCGGCGCAGCTTCAACCAGAATACTCAGCGCCCGAAAGCCTGGGGCAATTCCGGCCAGTCGCGAATCTATTGACGGCTTCACGAGAGACATAAATAATCCTGTATTGACTGTTTTATACCATGGTAGTGACCAATGACTGATAAAGTCAATATAATGACTGATTCGGGGGCCGATATTGCCCAGGTAAGCCTGGCTGTGGCGAACCGTATGCGCAACTGGCGCAAAGAGAAAAAGCTGTCGCTGGATGAGCTGTCCCGCCGTGCCAGCGTCAGCAAAGGGATGCTGGTGGAGATTGAGAAAGGGGCAGCCAACCCCAGCATTGCCATTCTGTGCAAGCTGGCCGCCGCGCTGGGCATCTCGGTGGCGGATATCGTTAACGTCTCCAGCGAACCGTTAGTGCACGTTATTGAAGAAGCAGCGATCCCGGTGCTGTGGCAAGGCGCTCGGGGCGGTTTTGCCAGATTACTGGCCGGTACCGCGGGCCCGGACATGATAGAACTCTGGCAGTGGGAAATGCATCCGGGGGAGCGTTTTACCTCTCAGGGACACGCGGCAGGGACATTCGAGTTATTGCACGTGGATGAGGGGGTATTAACCCTGACGGTAGACGAGACGGTGACGCAGGTAAACCAGGGCGCATCGGCGGTGGCGAAAACGGAAGCAGCGCACGGCTATGCAAACGAAGGCGATACCGTGCTTCGCTTCACCATGACGGTGGCGGAGTTTCACCGATAAAAAGCAGCCGGGTAAGCGCTAGCGCCACCCGGCTTTGATTACGCCTCTTCCACGCTCACCCTCAGCGCTGCCAGCGCTTTACGCGCCGCTTTCAGCACCTGCTCGCACTGCTCAATGGTCAGCGTCAACGGTGGTTCAACACGGATGGTTTTCGAGTTGTTGAGCGTCCCGGCCACCAGTACCCGCTGGCGGAACATCTCGCTTGCGAAGCTATAACCGATTTCGTTATCAACAAACTCAATTGCCATCAGCATCCCTTTGCCGCGTGCGTCCTGAACCAGATCCGGGTATTCCCGTCCTAACTGGCGGAAGCCGTCCAGCAGCATGTCACCTTTCTGCTCCGCCTGAGCAGGCAGGTTTTGATCCAGCAGCACGTTGATGGTCGCCAGCGCCGCTGCACAGGCCAGCGGATTACCGCCAAAGGTTGTGGTGTGCAGGAAGGGGTTATCGAATAGCACCGAGAACACCTCTTCGGTGGCAACCGTCGCACCAATCGGCATCACGCCGCCACCGAGCGCTTTCGCCAGACATAGAATGTCCGGCTGAACGTTCTCATGCTCGCAGGCAAACATCTTGCCGGTACGCCCCATCCCGGTCTGGACTTCATCGAGGATCAGTAGTGCGCCAAACTCATCGCACAACTGACGCACGGCAGGCAGATAACCCTGCGGAGGGAGGATCACGCCGCCTTCACCCTGAATCGGCTCCAGGATCACCGCTGCCACGTCATCGCCGGTTTTACGGCATTCGCTCAGCACGGTGCGCATAGCGTTAATGTCACCAAACGGCACGTGGCGGAAGCCCGGCAACAGTGGCATAAACGGTTTACGGAAGGTGGATTTCGCGGTAGCAGACAGTGCGCCCAGAGATTTACCGTGGAACGCGCCGCTGGTGGCGATAAAGGTGAATTTCCCGCGCGGAGACTGGTACGCTTTGGCAAGTTTAATCGCCGCTTCGACCGATTCCGTGCCGCTGTTACTAAAGAAGCTGTATTTCAGTTTGCCGGGCGTTAAGGCTGCCAGCGTTTTCGCGAGCATGGCGCGAAGTGGGTCGAGCAGTTCCTGGCTATGGAGAGGTTGTTTCGCAAGTTGATTCTGTACGGCGGAAACCACAACTGGATTACGGTGCCCCACGTTGAAAATTCCAAAACCCCCCAGGCAATCGATAAACTCCTGTCCCTGGGTGTCGACAAGCGTGTTCAGACTCCCCGCTTGCCACTCTACGGCTCCGTAATCCCCGCCGGCGGTAACAGATTTGCGATACTCCAGAAAACCTGGATTGACGTGCTCTTTAAAGTAATCGATGACCTCTCGGTTAAGTTGTTTCATCTCCTCATGATCAAGCGTTCGCTTCTCAATGAGATTCAATGCGTGCGCGGTACAGGCAAGAGCCGAGGCGCTGGAAGGTAACCTGTTCAAAATGTGCTCCCGGGGATCGCGTATCACATGATACTGCGTTAAGTATTGCAGGGATTACGCCACTTCAGTTGACTTAACGAAAATCGGGATAAACACCAGGTTAAAATTATGTTGCACAATATTTAATCATGCCGATGCAACCGAAACGGGATTTCGCTATCCAGGGCTGCGAGCTTAAAAAGAGGCGGAAAAAGGCAATTGCACTAAAGTGGGGCATTCTCTGCTACTTAAGTGGGCGTTAACACGTCATGCTTTGCAGGTAATTTCTTTGCGAAAGTATTTGAAATCAACGAATTATAAAATCTCACAAAAAGTGCGGTTTAAGTGAAATCTGCGATCTCTATCAAGTTTAACAACTAAAGATAAATTGTTTACCGCCGAAAAAACATAAATCCACAAAATTAACATTCAAATAACCTGCAAGGGATGCTCACGATGTCTTCTCCTATCTATGTCAGCCAGAATGAATATCCTCTGGATGATGACACCACCTTAATGTCTACCACAGACATCCATAGCTACATTACACACGCTAACGACACGTTTGTGCAGGTGAGCGGCTACGAGCTCGACGCGCTGACAGGCCAGCCGCACAACATGGTGCGCCACCCGGATATGCCAAAGGCGGCATTTGCCGATATGTGGTACACCCTGCAACAGGGCGAGCCGTGGAGCGGGATTGTCAAAAACCGACGTAAAAACGGCGACCACTACTGGGTTCGCGCTAACGCAGTGCCGATGGTGCGTCACGGGCAGGTGACGGGCTATATGTCCATCCGCACCAGAGCCACGGAACAAGAGATTGCCACCGTGGAGCCTCTCTACCGGGCGCTGAATGACGGAAGCTGTAAGAAACGTATTCATAAAGGGCTGGTAGTACGTAAAGGCTGGTTGGGGAAACTCCCGGCAATGCCGCTGCGCTGGCGTGTTCGCAGCGTGATGGCGGTGCTTTTTGCTGTGCTCGCGGCCACGCTGGTCACGACTTCCGCAGGCTGGGTACCGCTCGCGGCGGCTGCGGCGGTGATGCTGCTGGGAACACTGATGTTTGAGCAGCAGATTGTCCGTCCGGTAGAGAATGTGGCACGTCAGGCGTTGAAAGTTGCGACCGGTGAGCGCAACAGCGTGCAGCACCTGAACCGCAGCGACGAACTGGGGCTGACCTTGCGTGCGGTAGGACAACTGGGGCTGATGTGCCGCTGGTTAATCAATGATGTATCAAGCCAGGTGGTGAGCGTACGCGACGGTAGCGACAAGCTTGCGCAGGGTAATGAAGATTTGAACGATCGCACGCGCCAGACTGTAGCGAATGTGCAGCAGACCGTCGCGACAATGAACCAGATGGCTGCTTCTGTTCAGAGTAATTCTGAAACCGCCGCTGAAGTGGACAAACTCTCCGTGGCCGCAAGCAGTGCGGCAACGAAGGGGGGGAATGCGATGCAGACCGTGGTGAAAACCATGGATGATATCGCCGACAGTACGCAGCGCATTGGTTCGATTACCTCTTTGATTAATGACATCGCTTTCCAGACTAATATTCTGGCGCTCAACGCGGCAGTTGAAGCAGCAAGAGCGGGTGAACAGGGCAAAGGTTTTGCTGTGGTCGCGGGCGAAGTTCGCCATCTCGCCAGCCGCAGCGCCAGTGCGGCTAATGATATTCGTAAGCTCATTGATGCCAGCGCCAGCAAGGTGCAGTCCGGCTCGGAACAGGTTCACGCCGCAGGCCGTACAATGGATGACATCGTTGAGCAGGTGAAAAACGTCACCCAGCTTATCGCCCAGATTAGCCACGCGACCTCCGAGCAGGCAACTGGATTGTCTGAGTTAACCCGTTCCGTGGCAGAACTCGACAGCATCACGCAGAAAAACGCCGACCTGGTCGAGGAGAGTGCGCACATTTCCGCCATGGTGAAACACCGCGCCGGACGTCTTAAGGATGCGGTGACGGTTCTCCATTGAGTGAGTCATGTTCCAGAAAAGCCGTTTATTCCTTACGGGGTAAACGGCTTTATTATTTGAGGTTGTAATTATTGATGTGTTTTATTGTTAATTTAATATTAAATAACTAAAAAAATTACCTCAGTTATTTATTCCTGCCTAAGCCAATTTTCCACGATGCTATTTTGAAAAAACCTCATCCGATGGTTGAGTAACGATCAATGAGGCAATATTAATAGTCTCTACCTATCCATTGTGATGGTTATGAAATAAAAAAACGATCAAAGTCATAAAGTTAGCGAATTCGTTACCGATAACAGCGATCGTCTGAGAAATAATCATATCGATGGAGAAAATATGTTCTTACATGACGTAAAGATCGGCACGAAATTATTTCTGGCATTTGGACTATTAATTGTCCTGATGGTAGTGAGTGCGAGTTTGTCCTTGCTGAGCCTGAACCGGGCCAATAACGGGATGCAATCTATCATTACCAGTGACTATCCTACGACGGTAAAAGCGAACCAGTTAATCGACAACTTCCAGGAATTTATTAGCACTCAGCAGCTCATGTTGCTGGATGATCAGGGAACCTATACGGCGCAATCGCAACAGCGTCTGAAGGAGATCAGTGGGAATATCACCGTGATCCTGGGTGAGCTGAACAACGCGCTGCATGATGCAAAATCACAGCAGGCACTGGCGGATATCCGCGGTGTGCGTCAGCAGTATCTGGACTCGCGTTACCGTATTTTACAGGCAGTGCAGAATAACGATCGCGCGGGTGCTATCAGGGAGATGATGACCACGACCCTTAACCTGCAGCAGGAGTACAAAGCGAAGGTGCAGGCGCTGATTGCCATTCAGAACACCGAAATGCAGGACGCAGGCGCGCAGGTGGAGGGAGATTTCAGAACCAACCGCCTTCTGCTGATCCTGATTACCCTTTTCAGCGTCGCGGCAGGCAGCCTGATTGGCTGGTTTATCGTACGCTCGATTACCCGTCCTCTGGGCCAGGCCGTGACTTTTGCTGAAGCCATCGCCGAGGGTGACCTGACCGGCAGTATCACGCCGCACGGTAAAGACGAAACGGGTCTGCTGCTGCATGCGCTGATGGAGATGAAAACACGCCTGATGGACATTGTGCAGCAGGTGCAGACTGGCTCGGAGAATATCTCCAGCGCTGCCGCGCAGATTGTCGCCGGTAACCAGGATCTTGCCGCGCGTACGGAAGAGCAGGCAAGTTCTGTTGAACAGACCGCCGCCTCCATGGAGCAGATTACCGCTACGGTGAAAAACACCGCCTCGCATACCGGTGAGGCGACCACCCTCTCAGCAGATGCCGCCACGGTGGTTAAAAACAACGGCGAGATGATGAAGCAGGTGACCAGTAAAATGCGCCTGATTAACGAGACCTCGAACCGGATGTCCGACATTATCGACCTGATCGATGCCATTGCTTTCCAGACCAACATCCTGGCGTTGAACGCGGCAGTGGAAGCGGCGCGTGCGGGTGAACATGGCCGTGGCTTTGCGGTTGTGGCGGGTGAAGTGCGTCAGCTTGCTCAGAAAAGTGCATCATCTGCCAGTGAAATCCGCGAGCTGATTGAGAGCTCCACCAGCCAGACCCAGGACGGGATGAACCTGGTCGAAAAAGCGAGTGGGCTGATCAACGGGATGGTCGGTAACGTGGAAGAGATGGATGTTATTCTGCGTGAGATCCGCCAGGCCAGCCACGAACAGACAGAAGGTATCTCGCAGATCAACAGCGCGATTGGCCTGATTGATGCCACCACCCAGCAAAACTCTGCGCTGGTGGAGGAGTCTGTCGCGGCGGCGGCATCCCTTAACGAACAGGCGATGCACCTGAAAGAGCTGGTACGCGTCTTCCGCGTGAGCGAGTACGCACCGGCTTAATCCAGTTGGGAGATCTCCAGCGCTGCGCGGTCGATTATGCCGATGATCTGCTTAAGCTGCGCATCGCTGAGCTCTCCCTGATTGACCTTCAGGTCTAATACCGCTTTGAAGTTATCCAGCGCCCGCTTCATCTGTGGGTTTCTTCGCAACTGGAAACCGACGGAACGCGCTTTGATACGCGCCTGTATCTGCGCCAGCTGTTCCTGATTTTCATCCAGCCACTGCTGACCCGCCACGGTAATCGTAATGCTCTTACGGCCGTTTTCTTCTTCCGTAATGGTGATAAAGGCCTGATCCTGTAGATAATCCAGAGTCGGGTAGATTACGCCCGGGCTTGGGGTGTAATTCCCCTGAGTCATGTTTTCGATCTCTTTGATCAACTCGTAGCCGTGGCTCGCATTGCGCGTCAGGATATCCAGAATCACCAGACGCAGATCGCCGTGGCCAAAAAAGCGCGGTCGACGTCCGCCGCCATCGTGTTCGTGTCGCATACTGTGCCCTTCGTTTTGATATATCTAAACTATATCTAAGATATATTCAGATGCAATCTAAAAGATCTTGCATTCTTGCTGATTAGCAATCATTATCATTTAAAATTGATTTAGATATATCGTATTCACCTGAGAAGGGTCTAAAAATGACATCTACCCGTTACCCACAACGTGTTCGTAATGACCTGCGTTTTCGCGAGCTGACGGTGCTCCGCGCTGAGCGCGTAAGCGCGGGTTTCCAGCGCATTGTTTTAGGCGGCGAGGCGCTGGAGGGCTTTAGCTCCCATGGCTTTGATGACCACACCAAAGTCTTTTTCCCGGCTCCAGGGACGACGTTTGTGCCTCCGGTAGTCACCGATGACGGCATTGACTGGGGTGACGGTGTGCGTCCACAGGCGCGCGACTATACGCCACTGTACGATGCGGTAAATCATGAGCTGGTGCTCGATTTCTTCGTTCATGACGGCGGTATTGCCAGCCACTGGGCGGTCGAGGCGAAGGCGGGAGATAAACTGACGATCGGCGGTCCACGCGGTTCGCTGGTGGTACCGGAAGATTACGCCTGGCAGTTGTATGTCTGCGATGAGTCCGGCATGCCCGCGCTGCGCCGTCGTTTAGAAGGCATCGCAAAACTGCCTGTTCGCCCGGAAGTTCATGCAGTGGTGACGGTTGGGGATGAATCGTATAAGGATTATCTGGCACACCTGAGCACGTTTAACATCACCTGGATTGTTGGTCATAGCGAGCAGGCGGTGGCGGACCATCTGGCGACGTTAACCGTCCCGGCGGAAGATTACTTTATCTGGCTGACCGGTGAAGGGAAGGTGGTCAAAAGCCTGAGCCGCCAGTTTGAAACCGAAACGATTGCTCCGCAGCTGGTGCGTGCCAGCGCTTACTGGCACGCCAAATAATCAGGCTGCGGAATCCAGTTGCGCTTCGCTCACCTGATGTTCGAGCGAGGCGCGAACTTCGTGCAGCGCTTTCTCCTGCTGAGCGAAGTAGGCTTCCATATTGCTCAGCGACGACACCAGAAGCCAGGACTCCTCTTTCTCCAGCTCCGCCAGCTCGTTCACTAAAATGTCGATTTGCTCGCGGACCTGCGCCATTTTTTTGCGGATACGTTCCAGATCGTTCAGCCTGTCGCTGGCCATCAGCGGTTCGAAGCCTTGCTGCAGGCGCGCCACCAGAGAGCGTATGGCTTTGACGTCGCCACGCTGTTTGGCCTGGTTGAGCTGCACCATCATCGCGTTGGCTTCTTCTTTCAGATCGTCGGCCACCAGATCCGGGTGGCAAAGCTTGCTCGCCTGGCGCCAGAGGCGCTTCAGCTCGTTCTGATCTTCTTCCGAGAGATCCTTACCTTTACGCAGACGCACTTCGGCATCGTGGTGCTGCTCGCGGTATTTCTCGTACTCTTCGTTGGCTTCATCGCGCGCCTGACGCGCAGGCTCCTCTTCGCGTGTTAAGCCGCTCTCCAGCTCCAGCGCCTCGGCCAGCAGGTTGGCAATCAGGTTACTTTGCTGCTGCAAATGTTTGCGCGCTTCAGCGGCTTGCACGGAATCGGCAGGCAGTTCGCGCCAGCGCTGGGTAAGCGCTGCCAGTACTTCTACAGCCTGTGCCATGTATTGCTGGCAGCGACGGTAATCTTCCTCACGACGACGCGCTTCCGCCTGCTGACGACGCAGGTTCAGTTCCGCCAGCGTTTTGCGCAGGGCGAGGATCTGCTGCATCAGCGGGCCGAGGCGGGAGAAATAAAGATCGTTGAACTCATCCAACTGCTGCACCCGCGCATTGCGGCGGTCTATCAGATCGCGCAGACGTTCTTCCAGCGCCTTCAGCTCCAGCTTGCTGGCCGCCACCTGCGGATCGCGCCACTGGGTAATTGCGCGTTGGCTCTGTAACCAGGCGGTAATGGCCGCAATGGCTGCGGTGTAGTTCTTCTGCTCAAGCGCCACGACGATTGCCTGTAGCTCATCGTCAAACGCTTCATTTTTCAGCCGGGTCAGCTGGCTCTGAATGATGTCGTCATCTTCCAGTTCAATGGCATTTTTAATGATTTCTAGCCGTTTGATCGGTGTGCTCATGATGCCTTTCGCTTTGGCGCTTAAGTATTTGAGTTAAGGGTAGTTGTTGTAAAAGCTACAGGAAATAATACACACGGATGATGATCGGCGCGATGGGGGATTTCTTTAGATTTGCAGTTTGTGAAGGAGGGGGAAGTGAGAGGCTTCGCGCAGCCCGTTGAAAGTCACACAACTTAATTCATTGAAATTACTACGCATTGTTAAAAAACGAGACCAGTCCCTACGTAAAATTACCAGGTAAAACCCGTAATCACCCGAATAGTTTGCCCGTGAAGGGCCATTTACTATCCCTCTCACTGACTGTTTTTCCTGACATCGGCGGACGATTGTTCGACGTGCGGAATATTTTTTCAACGGAGTAGAGATGAATATGAAAGCTATTTTAGCCGCCCTGCCGATCGCGATGATTCCGGCCACAGTTCTGGCAGCAAATACCGAAGAAGGGTATTACGGTTCCGCAAAATACCTGCAGATTGAACAGCGTGCGAAGGAGATGGATACCAGTGCACGTCCTGGAGTAGGGCGGTTTGTGGGCGGTAAAGAGAAAGAGCATTTCGGTGGCGCGGCGATTGCTGCGGGCTATCAGTTTGGTAATGGCTGGCGTACCGAGGGTGAATATACGTTCAGGCAAAAGGCCGAATACACCAGCGGCTCCAGTACCTTTGCCAACAGCTATAACCACCTGAAAACCGAAACTGAGCGCCTGATGGTCAATGTTTATCGTGATTATGAGCTGGGGTATGGCGTTTCCCTGTACGGTACGGCAGGTTTGGGTGTAAGCAAGATTAAAGCCAACGGCTGGCAGGGTAACTCGAGCCGCGAATATGCCTCTACCACGCAAAACAACCTGACCTATGCCTTAGGGGCTGGCGTGAGCTATACGCCGCTTGAACGCCTGTATGTCGACCTGGGCTACCGTTATATTGATATGGGCAAGATCGAAAGTGGGTATAACAACTTCACTAACGCGCGTGGTTTAAAAGACGAGCAGATGAAAGCGCACATCGTCTCTAATGAATTTACCCTTGGCATGCGTTATGTCTTTTAACCTGTTGTGACTGTCACTGCTTTAACACAGGCCAACACCGTGGGAATGCGGGGTTGGCTTTTTTATTGGGTGCGTGTGGCATATTGATTACCCGACCCAGATCAGAACCAACGATTATGTTTTACATAGAAATAGGTAACGATGATGATCCATGCCAAGGTAAGGATACCAAAATAGTCAGGGATGAAACGCGCGAATATATAAGCACCAGCAATGATAAGTGCTATAGGGATGTAATAAATATATGACTGCAGGAACCATAATATTGCTCGTTTCATCTTTTTAATAGCTCATATAAAGCGTCACCAATTATTTCCTCATTGTTCCCACCTGATTCAATTTGATAAATAATTTTTGTCATTTGTGGTTCAATAAGAAAGTAAAGCATCTCAAGATTTTGTTGGTACAAACTCTGATAATACGCTGAGTCTTGAAATTTGAGTTTGTTCGCAGCTAATGCTGCAACTTGTGCTTTCGAATAGATGATGGCCCCGTTAACATACATTGATGATAGTGAATTGACCATCCTGATATGCGATTCGTGGAAATCACCACTACTGATTATCAGCTTTGCAATAGTTAAGGAAAGCGCTAATTTGCTAGATTTTTCTGCGTACTCATAAGCCTTATCACCTAATTCCTTTTTAAGAAATGCAGCGAGATTATTACTTTTTTGCTCTCCGAGCCTTTTGAGAGTTTTCCGAAAGTAAATCTCGACCATATCAAGAGCAACATCGTTTCGATTATAAATTTCAGCAAGTGCCAATGCGAGACGGCGGTCTTCGTTTATTAGCTCGCGACAGGCATTACGGTAGTAATCGTCTGGTATCAAGCACGAGCCATAGTTGATCATTCGCTGTGTACCAAGCTTCAGATTTTCGATAGTGCTCATATTGGTGGCTTGTATTTCTCGCAATGCTTTGGTTAGTGCCAGGGCCAGGTTCCTTTCTGATTGCAACTTCATTTTTGCATAGCCGTCTGCCATTGTAATTTCCCTTGTTGTAACATTACCCTGTCAATAATTGATCATCATTGTCACAGGGGGCAAGAAAGATAATGAAAAAAAGCGGTAGAATATCAATTTATGTTTTGGTGGTGATTATTTTCTTTCTAACTATTCCGGAGATCGTTGTTCGTGTTCTAACACCGGAGCAGTTTGCGCGATTGAGTGATTTCACAAGCTTTGGTGGCCTGTTCAGTCATATCCTTTCTTTACTGATTTTCCTTGGACTGGCTTCTATTCTGCTGGGTGTGCTTGCCATTTTTGTAACGAAAAAAGTTTATCGGCATTTAATTCGTTACAAAAGCTAATCATGAAAACCTAACCCACAAGGGGAGTTGATGATGCATGACCCTGACCCAAAATCCTGCGCCATTCAGAAACAGAATTCCGGCATGATCTACACTCCCTGAACGGAGGTAGTGCCGATGAAAAAATCACGATTCACCGAAGAGCAGATTGTTTTTGCCCTGAAACAGGCTGAACTGGGGACGTCCGTGCCGGAGGGAACCAGCTTACCGTACCGGATATCCAGCCTGGCGAGCAGCTGCAACAGCAGCGTGCAGAAGTGTCGCAGCGCGGCACCCAGGCGGGCGACTGGGTGAGGCAGACAGACCAGACGATCAGTGAAACATCTATGGCGCGGATGGTTAAGGCCGATACGGAACAGCGGGAGCTGGTCAGCCGGGAAACTACCATTAAGGCTACGGACAAAGTTACGGTGCTGGGCACGTCCACGCTGATGGCCGGAGCCATTCAGCAGGTATGTACAGGAGATTACAGCCAGGCAGTCAATAACCGCGTTGCGAGTATCGGCGGCAATGATGAAACGGAAATATCCGGGAGCCAGTCAGTCACAACGGGAAAAGACCTGATCGAGAAAATCGGGCAGATACGTAAAGCGTGGCGGCTGTTCAACAGCAGATAATCGCCCCGGTAGTGTGGATTGGTTCTGGCACCATCAACGTGGCACAACTGATGCTGGACACGCTGGACGTGGTAAAAGAGCTGGCAGAGCAAACGGCAAGCCACACGCACAGCAATACAGGAGCACCAACCAACGCGGGAGCCATCCGGAACACCGGAGCGAAAGCGGACACGCTGAACGGAAAATACTCCCCGGTTATTGGCCAGTAAACCTACCCAAAACATAACCCGCGAAATGCGGTTTTTTTATGCCCCCTGTACCATGCCGGGTTCCATGCCCGACTAATAAATTTTTCGTGGCTGCACCATACGCCACCAGTGGCATTATGCCGCCTCCATCCTCTTGGGAGTCTCCACGCATCAACCGAAACAGATCGTGCCTACTGCGCGGCGCTGAGAGCGTCACAGCATGGTAAAAAAATTCCTTCGCAGACAAAAATCGCACTACACCGCACCCGTCTGCGGTTTTTGGACCATTAAAATTTTTCAGTTTTATTTTTCTTCAAAACATATCGCCAGAACGCGCCAGTGCTGGCGGCTCAACAGAAACCCAGAACTGAAAAGATTGAAAAGAATTTCAGTGTTTTTCACTTTCATGGATCTGAGAAGGATCTAGGCTAAAGTGTAACATTCAGAGAAATAAGGGAAATTATTAGGTTATGTGGGTTTGGAGGATCGTTTTGGGCTGCGTGTTACATCATGGCTTTTACGCGTCATGCCGCTTACGGCATGGGTTAGAAGAGAATTGAATGGTTCTTTAAAACTGAAAAGCAGGGCATCTATTTCGCGTTTAACTTCTTGTAACTGCTGGTTACAATGTCAGTCAAATGAATATGAAAAGGGATTGTATGTACAAGGAACTGACCGAATGTTTAAAGGCTGAAGTGCAAAAGGGTTCTAAGCCATTCTCCTGGTCACGCACTATTAGACGCGCAATTAAATGCACTGACCGACGTTTTTACTTCTGGCTGAGAATCTGGTGTTACCTTTACCAGACTAACAAGTTTGGTATGAAAGGCTTTGCCAAACGCAGAATGCGTAAGCTCAACCGGGCTAACTCAATAGACATTAACCCCCTGGCGAAAATCGGAGCCGGGCTAAAGATTGTCCACTTCACCGGGATAGTGATCCGGGGGAATACCGTGATTGGTAAAAATGCTGTCATACGTCAAAACGTGACAATCGGAGCCAGGAACGATACGGACGAGGGTTATACGGTTATTGGTGAAAATGCGGAATTTGGAGCTAACTCATGCATCATCGGAGATATAACGATTGGCAATAATGTGACTATTGGCGCGATGAGTTTAATCAATAAAAATGTGCCGGATAACCATACTGTCTACAACTCAAAGGACATGATTGTGATACGGAATGCCGCCTGACGGGAGCCGAAGCATAAACGGCAGGGGACAAAAAGGGGACATCCTTACCTTGCGAAATAAAAAAGCCACTCAATCGAGTGGCTAAATCATATGATTCTAAAATCAAAATTTGGTGGCCCCTGCTGGACTTGAACCAGCGACCAAGCGATTATGAGTCGCCTGCTCTAACCACTGAGCTAAGGGGCCGTGGCGGTGAATTATAAAGTAACTCCCCTCAGCAATCCAGCCATTCACACCTGCCTGCTGTTTTTATAAACAACGCATAATCAATCCTTTATACTTCCATAACGATGTATCAGTGGGAGTAACGATGATCAACGACATTCTGGCCCCTGGGCTGCGGGTGGTGTTCTGCGGAATTAACCCTGGCAAGTCCTCGGCGCATACCGGTTTTCACTTCGCCCATCCGGGGAATCGCTTCTGGAAGGTTATCTATCAGGCGGGGTTTACTGACCGGTTGCTCAAGCCCGAAGAAGAGCAACACCTTCTGGATACACGCTGCGGTATCACCATGCTGGTCGAGCGTCCTACGGTGCAGGCAACGGAGGTCAACCTGCATGAACTTCGTAGCGGCGGTCGGGAGCTGATTAAGAAAATAGATGATTATCAGCCGGCTGCTCTGGCAATCCTCGGTAAGCAGGCCTACGAGCAGGCGTTCAGCCAGCGTGGAACGAAGTGGGGCAAGCAGAGCATCATGATTGGCGTTACGCAGGTGTGGGTGTTGCCGAACCCGAGCGGGTTGAACAGAGCGACACTGGACAAACTGGTTGAAGCGTATCGTGAACTCGATGAGGCACTGGTCGTACGGGGGTTGTAACTGCCGGAGCGCCACGCTCCGGCATTACCCTTAAAACTCGAATCGAGCACCCATGTTGTAGCGGCGTCCTTCCAGGATGGAAGACTGGTTATAGTTCGTTTTGTATATCGGGTTCACGTCGAACAGGTTATAAATACCCGTCATTAGCGTGATGTTTTTGTTGAGATGGTAACGTAACCCTAAGTCGACCAGCGCATAGGCTTCTGTGGAGGTTGATTTACCGGTGTTTGGCGTATTGCTGCGCCAGCTGGCTTTGGTCCACAGCTCAAGGTCATTTAACGCATTCCATGTCAGTGACAGGTTGGCCATACTGCTCGGGAATTCGTTCAGTGCTTCTCCCTTGTATTGACCACTTTTTTGCTCACTGTGGGTGTAGGTATAGTTTGCGTTAGCCTTCAGCGCTGGCGTGACCTGCCAGTCGCCGTTCAGCTCCAGACCATAGATTTCCGCATCGCTGACGTTGAAATACTGAGAAACCTCTTCTGCTTCGTACCCGTTGTAGACACATTTCTGTGTGGCCGTTGCGGTACAGATGGTGTAGTCGCTGATCTTGTCTTTGAATTTGGTGAAGAATACGGTGGCATCCAGCGCCAGTGCATCCTGCTGCCAGTAAACGCCCACTTCGGTGTTGACGCTCTGCTCCGGCTTCAGGTCATCGTTACCGATCCCGATATACGAATAAGGATAGGAGCCATAGACGCTGGTAAAACCTTCGTTATTTTCACGCAGGTCTGGTTTTTTATACCCCGCAGAGATGCCGCCTTTCAGCGCCCAGCTTTCATCGATCGTCCAGTTACCGTAGAGTTTCGGCGTCACGTGGTAGCCAAAGTAGCTGTCGTGATCGAGACGCGCTGAGGTGGTGAGGGTGAAATCTGGCACCATCATCCAGGCATCTTCGGCAAACATGGCCCAGCCGTTGCGGCTGATTTCGCTGACCGGTGTGACTCCTGGAACCTCTTTGTCTGCAATACCGAACGTATCGTCCAGCTCATTACGCGTAAAGTTGATCCCCAGTGTTAACTTGTGATCGCCAAGCGAAAAGGTGTTCGCACTGTTGGCCTCGTAGTTACGCTGCTTGATGAACTGCGAACTCATGCCCGGTATCCGGTATTCAGTTTTGGCGTTCTCGTAGCTGACGAAGTTCTTCACTTCCAGCAGATCGTCGCCGTACCAGGCGTGCTGGGAAAGTGATGCGGCATCGCGATCAAAATCCCACTGCCAGGCTTTATCGTTATGTGATTTGACCTGATGCCCTTTGACGACGTTTAAATCCCACAGTTGGGTATCGGTTGGCGACATATTGATGGTCGCGTCCAGGTTGCCAGCCTGGTGCTTCACAAAGCGTTCATCTTTCTGGCTGTCGTCATCGCGACGGTCCAGATAATCCGCAGCCACGCTCACGCCGAGTTTTCCCGGAATAATAGGGCCCATCAAAAAGGCATTGGTCTGGTTGGTGTTGCCGTACTCGCTTTTCTCCTGCAGGAAGTAGTTATCTTCCAGCACGCCCGTCCAGGTATCCAGGTTGTACGCTTTTTTGGTGATGACGTTGACCACGCCGCCAATAGAGTCAGATCCGTACAAAGAGGACATGGGCCCACGGATCACCTCTATACGCTCAATGGCGGCAAGTGGTGGTAAAAACGCCGCTTCGGTGCCGATGTGGTGCCCATAAGGACGGGACTCACGGGTTCCTTGCTTGATGCCATTGACCATATATGAGGTATAGGTCGAGTCCATCCCACGCATCTGTACGTCACCTGTAGCAAGGCTACCGTTACCGTTGCCCACTAATACACCGGGCATTTCACGAAGGGCTTCAGTGACGTTCTGGTTAGAACGGGTGTTGAGTTCTTTTTCGCCGACGACAGAGATGGTCGCAGGCGCTTCGCGGCGTTCCTGTGCGAAACCGGTGGCGGTCACCACCAGTTGATCTTCATTAACAGGGGTGGTTTCTTCAGCGAAAACGGCCGCAGGAAGGCTGGTGAGGGCGAGCGAAATCGCCAGCGCCGAACGTGTCTGGTTAATCACATCGCATTCCTCAGAATTGTGTTAAATCGAGTTTGAGTACGTAGTCGGCCTGGGAAGATTTTTCATCCTGCTTCACGCTGACGAAGAGCGTTTTGTTATCAGGAGAAAGCACCATGCTATTCGGCATCGCTGCTGTTTTGATGGTGTGTTTCAGGCTGTAAGTATTGGCATCGATAACGCTAATCTGACGGGCATTGCGATGGGTGACATACACTTCGTTGCGCGCAGGATTGTAGACTGCAGCAATGGCGTTAGGGGTTGGAACCCGGTGGAGGATCTTGCCAGAATCAAGCTGGACAACCAGCACGTCGACGGTGTTGCTATCGGTGATGAAGCCAACCCCTTTGGCGGTATTCAGGGCGATGTTCAGGAAGTAGTGCTTAGGTTCGGTTGGGTCAACTGCTACACGGGAAAGAACCTGAGAGGTTTTGCCATCCAGAGTAACCAGTTCACCTTTACCAGTAACGGCATAGACTTTATCACCCGCTTCATCGACCGCAAAGCCGACCGGATCCATCCCTTTAAGGGCGTGCAGAAGCGTCTGGTTTCGCGTATCGACAACCCGCAGAATCCCTTTGCCTTCACTGGCAATCCCTGAGACATAGACGCGCTGATGCTTTTTATCGAGCACCACTTCGCGGACGTGGGCGTTATTCTCCGTATTCGCGAGCTGTAGGGTTTTGACTTCTTTGTTGGTGCGGGTATCCAGCAGGGTCACTGAGCCATCCAGTGCGTTGCCAGACCAGAGAATATGATTGGGTTCATCCAGTGCAACGGCAAAAGATCGACGATTGGTGACGATCCGTTCGCGAATCTTCAGCGAATCAGTTGAAAGCAGGAAAACTTCCCCAGCAGTTTTATCTTTGTCGAAAGAGGGGGCAGAAGCGGCATAGAGCGCCTGTTGTCCGGCGTCATAAGCCAGTTCGTAAACTCCATGACCCAGTGCCCTGGAAGCAAACTGCTCCTCAGAGAAATCCTTAGCAAAAGTGGAGCCCGTATGAAGAACCACAGAAATAGCGAACGCGCAGAGGGACCGATTTTTTAATATTTTGAAATTCATGTAATTTTTCTTTACAGTGATTTACGAAAAGAAAAATGATAATGAAAATAAATATCATTTACAATTGCATGTATGAGCAATTTACCCTACCAATTTTTGCACTCCGCGGAAAAAACCAAAAAAAAAGCTCCCCGGAGGGAGCTTTTCAATTTCAGGACTGATTAGTCGTCCAGGAAGCTACGCAGCACTTCAGAGCGGCTTGGATGACGCAGTTTACGCAGCGCCTTCGCTTCGATCTGACGGATACGTTCACGGGTAACGTCGAACTGTTTACCCACTTCTTCCAGCGTGTGGTCGGTGTTCATGTCGATACCGAAACGCATACGCAGCACTTTCGCTTCACGGGCGGTCAGGCCAGCCAGAACGTCGTGCGTTGCGGCACGCAGGCTCTCAGTGGTGGCAGAGTCCAGCGGCAGCTCGAGGGTGGTATCCTCGATGAAATCACCCAGATGCGAATCTTCATCATCACCGATTGGCGTTTCCATGGAGATTGGCTCTTTGGCGATCTTCAGCACTTTACGGATTTTGTCTTCTGGCATCAGCATGCGCTCAGCCAGCTCTTCTGGTGTCGGTTCGCGACCCATTTCCTGCAGCATCTGGCGAGAAATACGGTTGAGCTTGTTGATGGTCTCAATCATATGCACCGGAATACGGATGGTGCGCGCCTGATCCGCGATAGAGCGGGTGATCGCCTGACGGATCCACCATGTTGCATAGGTGGAGAACTTGTAACCACGACGGTATTCAAACTTATCTACCGCTTTCATCAGACCGATGTTGCCTTCCTGAATCAGATCCAGGAACTGCAGACCACGGTTGGTGTATTTCTTGGCGATAGAGATAACCAGACGCAAGTTCGCTTCAACCATCTCTTTCTTCGCACGGCGGGCTTTTGCTTCACCGATGGACATGCGACGGTTGATGTCTTTGACCTGCTCAATGGTCAGGCCGGTTTCTTCTTCAATCTGTTGCAGTTTCTGCAGGCCGCGATGCACATCTTCTTTCACGTCATGCAGTTTTTCAGACCACGGCTTGTTCATCGCGATAGCTGCGTTGAACCAGGTTTCGCTGGTTTCATTGCCGGTGAAGAGGGTGATGAAGTTCTTCTTCGGCATTTTGCACTGCTCAACGCACAGTTTCATGATGATGCGTTCCTGGGTACGTACGCGATCCATCATCACGCGCATGCTGTTAACCAGGTAGTCGAACTGTTTTGGCACCAGGCGGAACTGTTTGAACACTTCAGACAGTTTCAGGATCTCTTCCTGAGCGGCGGCATGGCTGCGGCCTTTTGCTTTGATGGTGTCACGCGTTACTTCGTACTGGGTACGCAGTTCGGCAAACTTCTCACGCGCCAGTTCAGGGTCGATGCTGTTGTCATCATCGCTGCTGTCGTCGTCGCCGTCTTCCTCATCTTCGTCTTCGTCGTCATCCATCTCTTCCTGAGACAGTTCAGAACCGACGTGAGTAGCGGTTGGTGCCATATCTTCTTCGGCGTTCGGGTCGACAAAACCGGTGATCAGGTCAGAAAGGCGCGCTTCTTCCGCTTCAACGCGATCGTACTGCTCCAGCAGATAGGTGATCGCTTCCGGGTATTCGGCAACAGAGCACTGAACCTGGTTGATCCCATCTTCGATGCGTTTTGCGATGTCAATTTCGCCTTCGCGGGTCAACAGTTCAACGGTACCCATTTCGCGCATGTACATGCGGACCGGGTCAGTGGTACGCCCGATTTCAGATTCCACGCTGGACAGTACCTGTGCAGCAGCTTCTTCCGCATCTTCGTCAGTGTTGTTGGAGGTTTCAGCCAGCAACAGATCATCGGCATCCGGTGCTTCTTCCATCACCTGAATGCCCATGTCATTGATCATTTGGATGATGTCTTCGATTTGATCTGAATCGACGATATCTTCCGGCAGATGGTCATTGACCTCGGCATAGGTCAGATAGCCTTGCTCCTTACCACGTTGGACAAGAAGTTTCAGCTGTGACTGCGGGTTTTGCTCCATAAGACGGTATCCACACTTAATTCGTTTGATTGGTGTCGGCGATGGGGCTGCCAACCTTTAAAGCGAGGGCGTACTTATATTTTTGCCGCTGCCTCTCAGTGCGGCTGCCGGGGGCTTCCCGATCGATATTCGGCACTTAAGCCGTTAAATTCTTTTATTTCTTCGCCAGTTCCTGGTTAATCATCCAGAGTTCCCGGCGTTCTTCGCTGCTTAAGCCGTGTGTGCGCTCGCGAGCAATCAACTCTTCCTGGCGCAGCTCAAGCATCGAATCAAACATATGGTTGAGTGAGTCGGTGAACGTTTTTTCTGCAATATCCTTATCTGCTATATCGTCCCACATCGACAGTTTTTCAAGGGTTGCGGCCTCTTTTGTACCGCGATAATGTTCTAAAAGTTGTCCGGTGGTCAGACCTGGTTGCGACAAACAAGTGTTGACCAATTCTGAAAATAAGCCAAGTCCGGGCAATTTTTCGTGGTTCAAACCCGCCAGCGACGGCACTTGCGGAGCAAGTTCGGGGTTTTGCACCAGTAACCCTATCAGTATACGCATGGTTGTGCGTTTTAGCTGAGGCGCAGGGCGAACCGCACCGTTTTCAGCCTGTTTTGGCATTAAACGTTCAAGCTGGCTGTCATCCAGAATGCCAAGCTTGTTGCCTAACTCCTGACGCAGATAGATGCGCAGCGTTTCGCCGGGCACCTGGCTGATTAATGGCAGCGCCAGCGTACTGAGCTGCGCGCGCCCGTCAGGGGTACTCAAATCCACCTGCGGCATCAGGCTGTTAAACAGAAACGTGGAGAGTGGCTGAGCCTGCTCCATCCGTGCTTCAAACGCCGCTTTGCCCTCTTTACGCACCAGCGTATCCGGGTCTTCACCATCGGGCAGGAACATAAAGCGCAACTGACGCCCGTCGGTCATGTAAGGAAGTGCTGTTTCCAGCGCGCGCCAGGCGGCATCCCGTCCTGCGCGGTCACCGTCGTAACAGCAGATGACATTGTTGGTCACCCTGAACAGCAACTGAATATGATCGGCCGTGGTGGACGTCCCTAACGATGCAACGGCGTAGTTAATGTCGTACTGAGCCAGTGCGACGACGTCCATATAGCCTTCGACGACCAGAAGACGCGGAGGTTCCGCATTATCTTGCTGCGCCTCATAAAGGCCATACAGCTGACGGCCTTTATGGAAAATATCGGTTTCCGGGGAGTTGAGGTATTTCGGCAGGGCATCACCCAATACGCGACCACCAAAACCTATTACCCGTCCACGCTTGTCGCGGATCGGGAACATCACCCTTTCGCGGAAGCGGTCGTAGCTTCGTCCCTGGTCATTGGTGACCAGCATGCCTGCATCGATGAGGGATTTACGATCTTCGCTATTGCCGCCAAAACGCTTTAACACGTTGTCCCAGCCGGGCGGGGCGTAACCAATAGCGAAACGCGCAATGACATCGTCGCTCAGTCCGCGCTTGTTCAGATACTGACGCGCAGGCTCAGCCGCAGAGTGCTTAAGAGACTGTTGGTAAAACGAATTCAGGCCATCCATCAGCTGATACAGCGTTTGCCGTTGATGGCGCTCTATCTGGCTTGGCCCACTGCCTGCTTCATACGGCACTTCAAGGTTATGCATTGCCGCCAGTTCTTCGACGGTTTCAACGAACTCGAGCTTGTCGTAGTTCATTAAAAAATCAACGGCGTTACCGTGAGCACCACAGCCGAAGCAATGGTAAAACTGCTTTTCACCGTTTACGGTGAAGGAGGGGGTTTTTTCGTTATGGAACGGACAGCACGCATGGTAGTTCTTGCCCTGCTTTTTCAGCTTTACCCGCGCGTCGATGAGATCGACGATGTCGGTTCTGGCGAGCAGGTCATTGATGAAAACGCGTGGGATTCTTCCGGCCATATGCCCCAAAAATTTAAGCGACTTATAAACGAAAACAAGCCGCGCATTCCTTCCGGAAGCACGGCCTTACGACTATTACTCTGTCTGTCAATTGAGGGCTGAGGCCCTCAATCAATTAGTACAGACGAGTACGGCGTGCGTTTTCGCGAGCCAGTTTCTTCGCGTGACGTTTCACTGCAGAAGCTTTAGCGCGCTTACGTTCGGTCGTTGGTTTTTCATAGAACTCACGACGACGAACTTCAGCCAGAACACCTGCTTTCTCGCATGAACGTTTGAAGCGACGCAGTGCTACGTCGAACGGCTCGTTTTCACGTACTTTAATTACCGGCATGTAACTCTCACCTTTAATAAATTCGGTTTGCCGCTGGCATCAACGCCAGCTTATTTCAAAATGGTGCGGAATTTTACTGCAAATGCTGCTGCTTTGTAAAGCACCGATGCGATTTTGAAAGGGACTTTAATAAGGGTGAGGAGTATACACGAGCCTTCTTCCTGGGGCGAACAAAGTTTTACATCAACCCGCCCAGGCTCTACACTGCGCGGTATTGAAACGAGGTAAAACAAGTCATGCGTGTACTGGGTATTGAAACATCCTGCGATGAAACCGGCATCGCCATTTACGACGACGAGAAAGGGCTTCTGGCCAACCAACTGTATAGTCAGGTGAAATTACATGCTGACTACGGCGGCGTCGTGCCAGAACTGGCCTCTCGTGACCACGTGCGTAAAACGGTTCCCCTGATTCAGGCGGCACTGAAAGAGGCCGGGTTGAGTTCAACAGATATTGATGCCGTGGCGTATACCGCAGGCCCGGGTCTGGTCGGCGCGCTGCTGGTTGGCGCAACGGTTGGCCGTTCACTGGCCTTTGCATGGAATGTTCCTGCCATTCCGGTTCACCATATGGAAGGGCATCTGCTGGCGCCAATGCTGGAAGATAACCCACCTGAGTTTCCGTTTGTGGCACTGCTGGTTTCTGGCGGTCATACCCAGCTGATTAGCGTGACGGGTATTGGCAAGTATGAGTTGCTGGGTGAGTCGATCGATGACGCAGCCGGTGAAGCATTCGACAAAACCGCCAAACTGCTGGGGCTGGATTATCCTGGTGGTCCGATGCTGTCCAAAATGGCGTCGCAGGGAACAGAAGGGCGCTTTGTCTTCCCGCGTCCGATGACCGACCGTCCAGGGCTGGATTTCAGCTTCTCTGGCCTCAAAACCTTCGCGGCCAATACCATTCGTAATAACGATGACAGCGAGCAGACTCGCGCCGATATCGCCCGTGCGTTCGAAGATGCGGTAGTCGATACGCTGATGATCAAGTGCAAACGCGCGCTGGATCAGACCGGCTTTAAGCGTCTGGTGATGGCTGGTGGCGTCAGCGCCAACCGTACGCTGCGTGCGAAGCTTGCTGAGATGATGCAAAAGCGTCGGGGGGAAGTGTTCTATGCGCGTCCGGAATTCTGTACTGATAACGGGGCGATGATTGCTTATGCCGGGATGGTACGTCTGAACGCCGGTGCAACATCTGATCTGAGCGTCTCTGTGCGTCCTCGCTGGCCGCTGGCGGAGCTGCCGGAGGCGTAACCCCCTCAGTCTAACCCTCTCCCCACAGGGGAGAGGGAATTTTACAACTACACCCGCAACATCCCTTTCTCTTCTAAAAAACCAATGATTGTCGCCAGACCGTCTCCCGCCTTCAGGTTGGTAAAGGTCCACGGACGCTCGCCGCGCATGCGGTTGGTGTCACGCTCCATCACCTCCAGCGAGGCGCCCACGTACGGTGCGAGGTCGGTTTTGTTGATCACCAGGAAATCGGATTTGGTGATCCCCGGCCCGCCCTTGCGTGGGATCTTCTCCCCCTCAGCCACGTCGATCACGTAGATTGTCAGATCCGCCAGTTCGGGACTGAAGGTCGCACTCAGGTTATCGCCGCCACTTTCAACGAAAATCAGATCCAGATTACCGAATTTCTCGCTTAATGCTTCTACAGCGGCCAGGTTCATCGAGGCATCTTCGCGGATGGCGGTATGCGGGCAGCCACCGGTCTCCACGCCCACGATGCGTTCCGGCTCCAGTGCACCCGCTTCGGTCAGGATGCGCTGATCCTCTTTGGTGTAGATATCGTTCGTCACCACCGCCAGGTGATAGGTGTCGCGCATCGCTTTGCACAGTGCTTCCAGCAACGCCGTTTTGCCAGACCCTACCGGGCCGCCGACGCCCACGCGCAGGGGATGTTTGTAATCAGCCATGTTCACTCCTCAGGAACGGAATAACCGTGAATATTGTGTTTCGTGGCGCGCAGAGGCGATAGCGGACAGCGGCGTCGCTGCACCTATCTCGTCATCACTGCGCAAAAATGCCTGTTCAAGCCCGTCGGCAAAATGGTTGCTCAGGTCGATAATCAGCTGCTGGGCGGCCTGTTGCCCAAACGGCACCAGTTTGACGCCCGCCATGACTGCGCTCTCCATCCAGCTGTAGCCCAGGCTCAGCGCCAGCTCGCGCACGCCGATGCCCCAGCGCACGCCGAGCCACGCCATGCCGCAGAGTTGGCTTTGTGTAAACGGCGGCAGCCATTCGGGTGGACAGTCAGGCTCCCAGCTTTTGATAAGACGCGTAAAGGCCGCCCCGCGGTTGCGCTCCTCTTCACGTAACTCGCGAGTTTCCCGGCAGGCGAGCAGATACGCTGTCCAGCGTTTGGCTGTGACGAGATCCTGTTGCTCACAGGCTTGATACAGGCGGATAAACAGCGGCAGATCAACACAGAAAAAACTCTGCTCCATCTGTTGCGTCTGCCAGCGTTTGAAGGCATCGGTACTCGTGACCCAACCGGCTTCAACGGCCCATTCCAGCCCCTGTGACCAGGTAAATGACCCGACCGGCAGGCTGCTGCTGGAAAGCTGCATCAGGCGCAGCCACTGGCGGGAGTGCTCCATTAGCTCATCAGCGCCAGCAGGGCGGAGACAATCAGCCCGCCGCCGAAGGTTTTACGTAGTCCGTCGTGACGGCGCAGCAGCAACCCTGCGGCGAAACTGGCGCACAGTACGGTGGCGCTGGCAAACATGAACCCGCTGGTGAACAGCCAGAAGTTGTGGCCGGACATCTCTACACCGTGCGCCCAGCCGTGGAACATCGCCAGTGCGGGTACGGCCAGTAGCAGACGGTTTTCAGTTTTAAACATCATCACGCCGCAGACCGCCAGCGAGGCAATAATCAGCATCTCCATGCCGCTAAAGCCACCAAGCAGACTGCCCGCAATGGCGCCGATAAGCATCATGCCGAGGGTGGCAAAGGGCAGTAACAACTTGCGGCCGCTCAGGGCGGAGAGCACGCCTGCACCTGTCAGCATCAGCAGATGATCGAGGCCGGTCAGCGGGTGGAAAAATCCGGCCTGGAAGCTATCGGCACCGTGTCCCGGATGTGCCAGCGCAGGCAGGGAAAAAGCCAGCAGTAACAGAGGTAAATACTTACGCATGATTAATCCTTAATGTGAATGAGCGTGAGAGTGGCTATGACTATGGGCCTCGCTGGTGTAGGCCCCCGCTTCGGGTTCAAATGGCAGGCTGGCAAACGTCACCTCTAGCCCAAACTGGCGCAGCATATCGTCGAGAACATGATCGTGGTGATAGCGCAGTTCGCCGGGCATGATTTGCAGCGGCACGTGGCGGTTGCCCAGGTGATAGCAGGCGCGGGCGAGCAGGAACGGATCGGCGCAGCGCACCACAGAGACGGACTCCGGGGCGGCAATCACTTCAATCACTTCGCTGCCGTCTTCGTTGCAGAGCAGGTCACCGCCGCGCAACAGTAAACCGCGCGGCAGCATCAACCCGGCTTCGCGCCCGTCGTTCAGCGCCACGCGGGCGCGGCTTTTTACCCGCACGTCAATCGGCAGCGTGACGCTGGCGGTTACGGGGTGGGCATGGTCCAGGCGTTGGGTTAAATAGATCATCATCACTCCTCAAAACAGGAAATAGCGTTGCGCCATCGGCAGAACGTTAGCCGGTTCGCTGGTAATCAGTTCGCCGTCGACGCGCACTTCATAGGTCTGCGAATCAACGGTGATATTTGGCTGAAGGCCGTTGTGGATCATGTCCGCCTTTTTCACCGTCCGGCAGCCTTTCACCACCGCGGTGGCACTCTGCAGGTTGAGCTGCTGCGGGATGCCGTTCGCACTGGCAGCTTGCGAGACAAACGTCAGCCGGGTGGCGTGACGTGCAGCACCGAGTGCGCCAAACATCGGGCGGTAATGGACTGGTTGCGGCGTGGGGATCGAGGCGTTGATATCGCCCATTGGCGCACAGGCGATCATCCCGCCTTTGACGATGGTGGCGGGTTTGACGCCAAAGAACGCCGGGGACCAGACCACCAGATCCGCCAGTTTTCCCGCCTCAATCGAACCCACTTCATGGGCGATACCGTGGGTCAGCGCCGGGTTGATGGTGTATTTGGCGACATAGCGCTTCACGCGGAAATTGTCGTTATCGCCGGTCTCTTCCGGCAGGGGGCCGCGCTGCACTTTCATGCGGTGCGCCACCTGCCAGGTGCGGATAATCACTTCCCCCACGCGGCCCATCGCCTGAGAATCTGACGAGGTGAGCGAAAATGCGCCGATATCGTGCAGCACATCTTCAGCGGCGATGGTTTCACGACGAATACGTGATTCCGCAAAGGCGACGTCCTCAGCAATATCCGGATCGAGGTGATGGCAGACCATCAGCATGTCGAGATGCTCGTCGATGGTGTTCACCGTGTAGGGCAGCGTCGGGTTGGTAGAGGAGGGCAGAATATTCGGGTGCGCGCAGGCGGTGATGATATCGGGTGCGTGACCGCCCCCCGCGCCTTCAGTGTGGAAGGTGTGGATGGTACGCCCGCCAATCGCCGCCAGCGTATCTTCGACAAACCCGGATTCGTTCAGCGTGTCGCTGTGCAGCGCCACCTGAATATCCATCTCGTCTGCGACCTCCAGAGAACAGTTGATGGCGGCAGGCGTGGCACCCCAGTCTTCGTGGATCTTCAGCCCGATAGCACCGGCTGCGATCTGCTCGCGCAGGGCATCCGGGTTCGAGCCGTTACCTTTGCCGAGCAGGCCAATATTCACCGGCAGTGTATCGGCGGCCTGCAACATGCGAGCGATATACCACGGCCCCGGCGTGCAGGTGGTGGCGTTGGTGCCTGCTGCGGGCCCGGTACCGCCGCCGATCATGGTCGTGACGCCGGAGACCAGCGCCTCTTCCGCCTGCTGCGGGCAGATCCAGTGAATGTGGGTGTCGATCCCGCCGGCGGTGACGATCTTCCCTTCGGCGGCGATCACTTCCGTCGCGGCGCCAACCTGGATCGTCACGCCGGGCTGAATATCCGGGTTACCGGCTTTACCGACGGCGAAGATCCGCCCGTCTTTCACGCCGATATCGGCTTTCACGATCCCCCAGTGATCAACTATCAGGGCGTTGGTGAGGACCAGATCCACGCAGTCGTCTGCGGTCATCTGTCCCTGGCCCATGCCGTCGCGGATCACTTTTCCGCCGCCGAATTTGACCTCTTCACCGTAAACAGTGAGATCCTCTTCAACTTCGATCCACAGATCGCTGTCGGCCAGCCGCACTTTATCGCCCGTGGTGGGGCCGAACATGTCGGCATAGGCCTGACGTGAAATCTCAGCCATTGCTCACCTCTCCCATCACCTCACCGCGAAAACCAACAATGCGCTTCGCGCCGCTTATCTGAACCAGCGTCACCTCGCGCTTCTGGCCGGGTTCGAAACGTACGGCGGTCCCGGCCGGAATATTCAGCCGGTAGCCTTTGGTTATCGCCCGGTCGAACTTCAGCGCCGGGTTGACCTCGTAAAAGTGGTAGTGCGATCCCACCTGGATCGGCCTGTCACCGTGGTTTTCGACGATCACACACTGCGTTGTTCGCCCTACGTTGATGGCAATATTTCCGGGCTGGATCTGGTATTCACCTGGGATCATCACGCGCTCCTTAGACGATCGGGTTATGGACGGTGACGAGCTTTGAACCGTCGGGGAAGGTGGCTTCTACCTGAATGTCGGGGATCATCTCGGGTACGCCTTCCATCACCTGGTCGCGCGTGAGGACATGGCGGCCTGCCTCCATCAGTGAGGCGACGGTTTCGCCATCGCGGGCACCTTCCATAATGAAGGCGCTGATCAACGCGACGGATTCCGGATAGTTGAGCTTTACCCCGCGTGCAAGGCGGCGTTCGGCAACCAGCGCGGCGGTGAACAGCAACAGCTTGTCTTTTTCTCTGGGGGTCAGTTCCATAACGTTTCTCTTATGTCTGCCAGATACGCGGCGAACAGGCGGTTTTGTGGGATAAAAGCGGGCGAAGCGACTGCCAGATATCGCGCATCACTCGCTGACAAATCAGGTTATCGTGAGAGAGAAAGCGCACCGACAGCAGATCGTCAGTGAGGGTTGCTCCGGCAACGTTTTCCAGTGGTGTAAGCAGTTCACGCACCCTGTCGAGATGCTCTTCCCTGGCCGGATAGAACAGCAACGTGCCGACCCACGGGTGCCCGGCAACGGGCGTGAGATCACCATCACTGAGGTGCAGACGCTCGATCAGGCGTGGAGTGTCATCGATCCAGACCTCAAGGCGGCTCTCCAGTGTTCCGTGGCTAAAAGTCTCGTTGATCACCGGGCGGCCCAGGCAGTACAACTCCCAGGCCATCAGTGTACTGGAGGCCTTCAGATGGAAGATGGAACGCAGCGCGGCGTTCGCGCCGGGAAAGATAATGGTGTCCTGCGGTAGCCACTCCAGCGTGGCGTCTTCATCGAGATAAAAATGCTGGCTCAGACGAGCCAGTGGGCCACAGCTGCGATAGAACTTACTGGCCCCGGGCATGGTGATGAGTGCATGACTTTTGGCGTCCAGGCGCACGGAGATATCCAGTGTATCGCCACCCACGATCCCGCCGGGTGGGTGCAGCAAGTAAAGGTGGCAGGTATCCCCTTCCGGGTAAAATGGACGCTGAACCGTAAGCGGCCCGAGGTGATGAGCGGAATGCAGGAGGGTTTTCTCAGGCGTGTGACAAAACTGCAGGGCAAGCGACGCTTGCCAGCCTTTATACGTATTATCAGTGACCTGAGCTGCTAACATGCTGCATCCATTTGCTCACCATCGGGATACGTTTCAGTATGCCCTGGCGGAAAAGAAGGCTGTCATATGAGTCGCTTATGGATACGTTATCTGCTGCGGGTGTCGCGCGATCACTCCGGCTCTTTTTTCTTTCTTTTGAGCTTTGTCCAGATTTTGGTCTCCTGGCGACGCCACAGGCGCTGAATGTTGTCGTGATGACGCAGCAGGATAAGGCAGGAGAGCATCGACACCGGGAAGGTGAATTGAGGTTTGAACCACCAGACGTAAAACGGGGCGATCAGCGCGCTGACAATGGCGCCCAGCGAAGAGTAGCCGCTCAGAAGGATAGTTAGCAGCCAGGTGCCAGCCATGACGCCGGTTAAGTCCCAGCCGATAGGCGCAATGGCACCAAAGGCGGTCGCAACGCCTTTTCCACCCTTAAACCCGAAGAATACAGGCCAGATGTGACCGACACAGGCAGCGATGGCAATGAGCCCCAACCAGAACGGCGTTACGCCCAGCGCATATGCGCCCCAGACGGGTAGCATCCCTTTCAGAACATCAAAAATCAAAACCGCTACGGCTGCACCCTTGCCGCCAATTCGTAGTACGTTGGTCGCCCCCGGGTTCCCGGAACCACTTTCACGCGGGTCGGGTAACCCTGCAATGCGGCAGACCAGAATGGCGCTGGAGATTGAGCCGCAAAGATAGGCGAGGAGGATCATTCCAGGCGCGATTGCACTCATAACGCTGTTCCGTTTTGAAAATGTATCTGTATTCTCAGCATCTGTGGATAATACGCATAATTCGCCGGAAGTGGTATCCGGTTTAGCCAAAAAGCAGGCAGGTCGTGATGGATATTGTATTTATAGAGCAACTTTCGGTAATCACCACTATTGGTGTTTACGACTGGGAACAGACCATTGAGCAGAAGCTGGTGTTCGATATCGAAATGGGCTGGGATAACCGCAAGTCAGCAAAAAGTGATGACGTGAATGACTGTCTGAGCTATGCCGATATCAGTGAAACGGTCATCGCCCATGTTGAAGGGCAACGTTTTGCGCTGGTCGAACGGGTGGCTGAAGAAGTCGCAGAATTGCTGCTGAAAAAATTCAATTCACCGTGGGTGCGCATTAAGTTAAGCAAACCTGGTGCAGTGGCGCGTGCCACCAATGTTGGCGTTATTATTGAGCGTGGCACAAATCTGAAAGGAAAGGTTTAACGTCATAATAGCTAAACCATTTTAGGTTATATCGGTCTTAACGCTGTATCTTTCTCGGTTGTCCGCATGGGGCACCGTTTTTTTTATATCTTCTTAGGGGTTTATAGATGAGCGATATGCACTCGCTGCTGGTAGCGGCAATACTGGGTGTGGTCGAAGGATTGACGGAGTTTTTGCCGGTTTCCAGTACGGGCCATATGATTATTGTTGGCCATCTGCTGGGCTTTGAAGGCGATACCGCTAAAACGTTTGAAGTGGTCATTCAGATGGGTTCTATTCTGGCGGTGGTGGTGATGTTCTGGCGCCGTCTGTTTGGCCTGATCGGCATCCATTTTGGTCGCCTCCCTCAGCGCGAAGGTGAAGGCACAGGCCGTCTGACGCTTATCCATATTCTGCTCGGGATGATCCCTGCGGTGGTGCTGGGTCTGGTGTTCCACGACACCATTAAATCTCTGTTTAACCCGATTAACGTGATGTACGCGCTGGTAGTGGGTGGTTTCCTGCTGATTGCGGCGGAAGTGCTGAAGCCGAAGACACCGCGTGCGGAAGGTCTGGATGACATGACCTACCGCCAGGCGTTTATCATTGGTTGCTTCCAGTGTCTGGCGCTCTGGCCGGGCTTCTCACGTTCAGGCGCGACCATTTCTGGCGGGATGCTGATGGGCGTAAGCCGTTATGCAGCTTCTGAGTTTTCGTTCCTGCTGGCAGTGCCGATGATGATGGGTGCCACTGCACTCGACGTCTACAAAAGCATTGGGTTCCTCACCACGGGTGACATTCCGATGTTCGCCGTTGGTTTCATCACCGCCTTTATCGTGGCGCTGATTGCCATTAAAACTTTCCTGCAGTTGATTAAGCGTATCTCGTTTATTCCGTTCGCGATCTATCGCTTTATCGTGGCGGCTGCGGTTTACGTGGTCTTCTTCTGACCGATAGCCCTCAGTCTTTAGGCTGGGGGCAATGCTTTTCTTTCCAGTCTGTCACCGCCTGAATCCGCCGTCTGGTGAGTTCTTCCCTAATTTCCGGCCCTTTGAATCCTGCCTCGACAACATCTTTCGTTGGCACCGCTTTCGCAACTTCCCAGGCTTTACGCAATAAACGTCCCTGCGGGTAATCGCAGGCTTCAAACCCGGTGCGCCCGCGCACGTCAGCTTCACTGGTCAGGGCGATTTGCTCGACGCGGTGAGGTTTGCGCCAGGCGTCGATGTTATCGAACAGTTTGACGATGGTGGCCGGTTTCAGGATAGGGAAGGTGTGGATCAGGTCGTGGAACTCGGCCACCAGTTTCGCCAGATCGCGGATCTCATTCGGCACGCGCAGACGCTGACAAAGCCCCTCGACCAGCTTCACGCCTGCCGGGCCATGCCCGTGATGACGCGGCCAGAACTCTTTTGGCGTTAAGCCTTTGCCGAGATCGTGGCACAGGGTGGAAAAACGGATGTCGACCTCGGGGCTGAGCATAGCCGCCATACTGAGCGTCATCAGGGTATGCACGCCAGTATCAATTTCCGGGTGCCATTTCGCCGGTGCAGGAACGCCAAACAGTGCGTCGATTTCCGGGAACAACACCTTCAGTGCGCCGCAGTCGCGCAGAACCCGGAAAAAGACCTGTGGGTTGCGCGTGGTCAGGGCATTTTCCGTCTCTTTCCAGACGCGTTCAGGCGTCAGGTGTTCAAGTTCACCCGCCTCGGTCATGGCGGTCATCAACGCCATCGTCTCATCGGCAATACGGAAGCTCAGGTGGGCATAACGCGCGGCAAAACGCGCCACGCGCAGAACGCGGAGCGGATCTTCAGAAAACGCCGGGGAGACGTGACGCAAAAGACGGTTACGCAGATCGTCCTGACCGCCATAAGCGTCAATGATCTGACCTTGTTCGTCCTGCGCCAGCGCGTTGATAGTGAGATCGCGGCGCAGGAGATCTTGCTCCAGCGTGACATCCGGCGCGGCATAACAGGTGAAACCCGTGTAGCCAGAACCGGATTTCCGCTCGGTACGCGCGAGGGCGTACTCTTCCCGGCTTTTTGGGTGCAGGAACACGGGAAAATCGCGGCCTACCTGCTGGTAGCCCGCGTTGAGCATCTCTTCGGGGGTGGCACCGACCACCACCCAGTCTTTATCTTTGACCGGCAGACCTAACAACGCATCACGTACCGCACCACCGACCAGATAACTCTTCACGCCCTACACTCCCGTTTTCTCTTTTCCAGGATCATACGTAAGTCTGGCAGAGAAGACGAGTTAGTTCATCCAGCGGTCTTTACGCTTACGGCTTGGGATCAGATGTGGCAGAACCAGACCCAGCACCAGACCTACACCCAGCACGCCCCCGCCATACATAAACCACTGCATGATGATGGTGCGCTGTTTGTCATCGAGCTGCAGGTTGGCGGCATTCACTTTCTTCTGCGCGACAATCAGCTCGTTTTTGAGTTTTTGGTTCTCTTCTTTCAGACCGTTAATCACACCGTCACTCTGCGCCACTTTCTGCTGCATTTCAGCGGTGCGTTGGTTCCAGGTGCCGTCGATGTTGTTCAGTTTGTCAGTCAGGGTTTTTACCTGGTTTTCCAGATCCGGCACGCGGGTGCGCAGGCTTGGCACGGTGCTCAGCTCTTTCAGTGGGATCCAGGACGTACGGCCGGAACTGTCGCGAACCTGACCATAATTGGTGTCCGCGTTGGTCTGTAACAGAGTGACTTCCTCGCCGGCATTCACCGTGCCCACGAGGCGATAATTATCTCCAGGGCCACTGCGTACCCAGGTGTTCAGTTCGTCAGAAACGTAACGCTTCTCTTCAGCGTGCACAGCGGTTGCGGCGCTAAAAGCGAGTAAAGTAAGTCCAATCAGGCGTAATTTAAGCATCATTAGTCGTTATTTTCATAAATAGTGGAACGATAGTAGTGGCAACAGTGTCTCTACGCAAAGCATTCGTCAGCAATCAGAATCATCTGTGTCACGACTCTACACATTTACGCCCGTCAAATTGCTCATTGCATGGCAATTTGGCGCAAAATACTATGTACTGACAAACAAATGGCGAGGAAGTTCGCCCTCATTGACGCGTCTGTGACGCCCGCAAAAGTACAAGGCTATGGCACAAGAAATTGAATTAAAGTTTATCGTCGAAAAAGACAGCGTTGACGCTCTTCGTCAGCATCTGCACACGCTTTCCGGCGAACACCATGCACCGGTACAACTGCTTAATATCTATTACGAAACGCCAGACAACTGGCTTCGCCGCCACGATATGGGGCTGCGCATCCGTGGCGCGAACGGACGCTACGAGATGACGATGAAAATTGCCGGTCGCGTGGTCGGTGGTTTACATCAGCGCCCGGAATACAATATCGACATCACTAAGCCAGAACTTGAGCTGGAACGTTTCCCGACAGAGGTTTGGCCTGAGGGTAAACTGCCAGAAACCTTATCCGCAGACGTACAGCCCCTGTTCAGTACCGATTTCTGGCGCGAAAAATGGCTGGTGACGGAAGGCAAGAGCCGCATTGAAATCGCGCTGGATTTAGGTGAGGTGAAGGCGGGTGAGTTCCAGGAGCCGATCTGCGAGCTGGAGCTTGAACTGCTGGAAGGGGATGCGAACGATGTGCTGAAGCTGGCGCGCAAGCTGGTGAACCAGTCCGGGTTGCGTCAGGGTAGCCTGAGCAAAGCCGCGCGCGGTTATCACCTGGCGGCCGGAAATGCGCCACGCGTGGTGAAAGAGACGACGGTTTTGCACGTTGCGCCGAAAGCCAGCGTAGAGCAGGGTCTGGAAGCCGCGCTGGAGCTGGCGCTTTCACAGTGGCAATACCATGAAGAGCTATGGGCGCGTAATGTGAAAAACGCCAAAACCCATGTGCTGGCGGCCATTGCTCTGGTGCGCCATACCCTGACGCTGTTCGGCGGCATCGTTCCTCGCAAAGCGAGCACTCACTTACGTGATCTGTTGACGCAGACCGAAACGCTGATGCTCTCCGACGTATCGGCACAAACAGCGATCTATAGCCCGCAAACGGCGACGGCAAAACTGGCACTGACCGAGTTTCTGGTCACGCGCGGCTGGCGTACCTTCCTGGATGCAAAAGCAGAGACCAAAATCGCGGAGAACTTCAAACGTTTCGCGGATATTCATCTCTCTCGTCATGCCGCCGAGCTGAAGAGCACCTTTGCTTACCCGCTGGGTGACCAGTATGGCGATCAGCTTCCCCGTCTTTCGCGCAATATCGACAGCATGTTGCTGCTTTCCGGTGCCTATGACGGCGTTAAGGCACAGGCCTGGCTGGAGAACTGGCAGGGGCTGAAGCATGCCATTGAAACCCGTCAGCATATTGAGATTGAGCATTTCCGTAACGAGGCCATTTCGCAGGAGCCGTTCTGGCTGCACAGCGGAAAACGTTAACTCTGGCAAGGAACCCCAATCATGCCGCTTTCTTCGCAGTTACAGCAGCAGTGGCAGACCGTTTGCGAACGTCTGCCTGAGTCATTACCGGCGTCATCACTAAGCGAGCAGGCGAAGAGCGTGCTCACGTTCAGTGATTTTGTGCAGGAAAGTATCACCGCCAACCCGGACTGGCTGGTGGAGCTTGAAAAGTCGCCGCCACAGGCAGAAGAGTGGCGGCATTATGCTGACTGGTTGCAAACCGCGCTTGCGGAGGTTGCTGATGAAGCAACGCTGATGCGCGTCCTGCGCCAGTTCCGTCGTCGGGTGATGGTGCGGATTGCCTGGGCGCAATCTCTGGCGCTGGTGAGCGAAGAGAGCACGTTGCAGCAGCTGAGTGAGCTGGCACAGACGTTGATTGTTGCTGCGCGAGACTGGCTCTACACCGCCTGCTGTAAAGAGTGGGGCACGCCGTGCAACGAGGAAGGGGTTCCTCAGCCACTGTTGATTCTGGGGATGGGTAAGCTGGGCGGTTGCGAGCTTAACTTCTCCTCCGATATCGATCTGATTTTTGCCTGGCCGGAGAACGGCTCTACGCGCGGCGGACGTCGTGAGCTGGACAACGCCCAGTTCTTTACCCGACTCGGTCAGCGTTTGATTAAGGCCCTGGATCAGCCGACACAGGATGGTTTTGTCTACCGGGTGGATATGCGTCTGCGTCCGTTTGGCGACAGCGGACCGCTGGTGTTGAGCTTTGCCGCACTGGAAGATTATTACCAGGAGCAGGGGCGCGACTGGGAGCGTTACGCCATGGTCAAAGCGCGGATCATGGGCGATAGCGACGATGCCTACGCCAACGAGCTGCGCGCCATGCTGCGCCCGTTCGTGTTCCGCCGTTACATTGACTTCAGTGTGATCCAGTCCCTGAGAAATATGAAAGGGATGATTGCCCGCGAAGTACGCCGCCGTGGGTTGAAAGACAACATTAAGCTTGGTGCGGGCGGTATCCGCGAAATTGAATTTATCGTCCAGGTTTTCCAGCTTATTCGTGGCGGGCGTGAGCCGTCCCTGCAATCACGTTCGTTGCTGCCAACGCTGACAGCGATTGAGCAGCTTCACCTGTTACCGGACGGTGACGCGCAAACCCTGCGCGAGGCCTATCTGTTCCTGCGTCGTCTGGAAAACCTGCTGCAAAGTATCAACGACGAACAGACTCAGACCCTTCCAGCGGATGATCTGAACCGGGCACGTCTGGCCTGGGGGATGCATGCGGATGACTGGTCAACGCTGACCGAACGGCTGGATGCTCATATGGCAGGTGTGCGTCGCATCTTTAACGACCTGATTGGCGATGACGAAAGTGAGTCGCAGGATGATGCGCTTTCTGAGCACTGGCGCGAGCTGTGGCAGGACGCGCTTCAGGAAGATGACACCACGCCAGTACTGGCACACCTGAGTGATGACGCCCGCCATCGTGTGGTGGCACTGATTGCTGATTTCCGTCTTGAACTGAATAAACGTGCGATTGGGCCACGTGGTCGGCAGGTACTTGATCATTTGATGCCGCATCTGCTGAGCGAGGTTTGCTCCCGCGCGGATGCGCCGGTGCCGCTCTCGCGCATGATGCCGCTGCTGAGCGGGATTATCACCCGTACCACGTACCTTGAACTATTGAGCGAGTTTCCAGGGGCGCTTAAACACCTGATTACGCTCTGCGCCGCGTCGCCGATGGTGGCCAACAAGCTGGCACGTTATCCGCTGCTGCTCGACGAACTGCTCGACCCGAATACGCTCTACCAGCCGACGGCAACGGATGCCTATCGGGACGAGTTGCGTCAGTATCTGCTGCGTGTGCCGGAAGAGGACGAAGAGCAACAGCTGGAAGCGTTGCGTCAGTTTAAGCAGGCACAGATGCTGCGTGTGGCGGCGGCGGATATCGCCGGAACGCTGCCGGTGATGAAAGTGAGTGACCACTTAACCTGGCTTGCGGAAGCGATCATCGACGCGGTAGTGCAACAGGCATGGGTGCAGATGGTGGCTCGCTACGGCCAACCCAAACATCTGGCTGACCGTGAAGGTCGTGGTTTTGCGGTGGTGGGGTACGGCAAGCTCGGCGGTTGGGAGCTGGGTTATAGCTCCGATCTGGATTTAATCTTCCTGCACGATTGCCCGGTCGACGTGATGACTGATGGCGAGCGTGAAATTGACGGGCGTCAGTTCTATCTGCGTCTGGCTCAACGCATTATGCACCTGTTCAGCACCCGTACCTCATCCGGCATTTTGTACGAAGTGGATGCACGTCTGCGACCCTCCGGCGCGGCGGGCATGCTGGTCACCTCGACGGAGTCCTTTGCTGATTACCAGAAGAACGAAGCCTGGACGTGGGAGCATCAGGCGCTGGTGCGTGCCCGCGTGGTGTACGGTGATCCGCTGCTTAAAACGCAGTTTGACGTCATCCGTAAGGATGTCATGACGACGGTGCGAGAGGGGGCCACGTTGCAAACTGAAGTGCGGGAAATGCGCGAGAAAATGCGCGCGCATCTGGGCAATAAGCATCGTGATCGCTTTGATATCAAAGCCGATGAAGGCGGTATTACGGATATTGAGTTTATTACCCAGTATCTGGTGCTGCTGCATGCGCACGATAAACCGAAGCTGACACGCTGGTCGGACAATGTGCGCATTCTGGAACTGCTGGCGCAAAACGACATTATGGACGAGCAGGAGGCGCAGGCCTTAACCCGCGCCTATACCACGCTTCGCGATGAGCTTCATCACCTGGCGCTGCAGGAGGAACCGGGGCACGTGGCACTGGACTGTTTCAGCAGTGAACGCGCGCAGGTAACTGCAAGCTGGCAGAAGTGGCTGGTGGAACCGTGCGTAACAAAACAAGTGTGATATTATCGCGCGCAAATTGTGAATCTTTCTGGAGTCAGGAATGAAAGTAACACTGCCAGAGTTTGAACGTGCTGGAGTTATGGTTGTCGGGGATGTGATGCTGGATCGCTACTGGTATGGGCCAACCAGCCGCATCTCTCCGGAAGCGCCGGTACCGGTGGTTAAGGTCGACACCATTGAAGAGCGTCCAGGCGGCGCGGCAAACGTGGCGATGAACATTGCCTCTCTGGGAGCGCATTCGCGTCTGGTGGGCTTGACCGGCATCGACGATGCGGCGCGTGCGCTGAGCAAGTCACTGGCGGACGTAAACGTGAAGTGTGACTTCGTTTCTGTACCGACCCACCCGACGATCACCAAATTGCGCGTGCTGTCGCGCAACCAGCAGTTGATCCGTCTCGACTTTGAAGAAGGGTTCGAAGGGGTTGACCCTGAACCGCTGCACGAGCGTATTAATCAGGCGTTGAGCAGCATCGGCGCACTGGTACTTTCCGATTATGCCAAAGGTGCGCTGGCGAGCGTGCAGACGATGATTCAGCTCGCGCGTAAAGCCAACGTGCCGGTGCTGATCGACCCGAAAGGCACCGATTTTGAGCGCTATCGTGGCGCAACGCTGCTGACGCCAAACCTCTCTGAGTTTGAAGCGGTGGCGGGTAAGTGCAAAACGGAAGCAGAAATTGTCGAACGCGGCATGAAGATCATTGCTGATTTCGAGCTGTCTGCACTGCTGGTGACCCGTTCAGAGCAGGGGATGACCCTGATTCAACCAGGCAAAGCACCCCTGCATATGCCCACTCAGGCGCAGGAAGTGTATGACGTGACCGGTGCTGGCGATACAGTGATTGGCGTGCTGGCGGCGACGCTTGCAGCAGGGAATTCTCTTGAAGAAGCCTGCTATTTTGCTAATGCAGCAGCGGGTGTTGTCGTTGGCAAACTCGGTACTTCAACCGTTTCGCCTATTGAACTGGAAAATGCCGTGCGTGGCCGTGCAGACACCGGTTTTGGTGTGATGAGCGAAGACGAACTGAAAGCCGCCGTTGCCGCAGCGCGTAAGCGCGGTGAGAAAGTGGTAATGACCAACGGCGTGTTTGACATTCTGCATGCGGGCCATGTTTCGTATCTGGCGAATGCGCGCAAGCTGGGCGATCGCCTGATTGTGGCAGTGAACAGTGATGCGTCAACGAAGCGTCTGAAGGGTGAAACGCGCCCGGTGAACCCACTGGAACAGCGTATGATCGTTCTCGGTGCGCTGGAAGCCGTGGACTGGGTGGTGTCGTTTGAAGAAGACACGCCGCAGCGTCTGATTGCCGGTATTCTGCCGGACCTGCTGGTGAAAGGTGGCGATTACAAGCCAGATCAAATTGCGGGCAGCGAAGAGGTCTGGGCCAACGGTGGCGAAGTGATGGTGCTCAACTTTGAGGACGGGTGTTCAACCACCAACATCATTAAGAAAATCCAGAAAGACAGTCAGTAAAAAAACGGGCCAATTGGCCCGTTCGTTTTTCTCCCTCTCCCCGAGGGGTGGGGTGAGGGCATCAGGCCGCTCTTACTCCTGCTCATTCACCGGTGGAATGGCCGGTGCTGGCTTCACTTCTTCCTGCGTATTGCGGTTTTCCAGGTCGGTCAGACGCTGTTCCAGCAATGCCAGTTTCTCGCGGGTGCGCAGCAGAACCTGGGTCTGCACGTCGAACTCTTCACGGCTGACTAAATCAAGGCGAACCAACTGCGCCTGCAGCGTCTGGCGGATTTTCTTTTCTACGTCATCACCAAATTCACGAATGCCTTTCGGCATGGATTCGTGTACCTGACGCGCAATTTGCTCAATTTTTTTCGGGTCAATCATTGTCGTTTCCCTTGATGAAAAGGTGTCAGTGCCTATTGTAGCGCGTCATGCCGCGGGTTAAACAAAATTGTTTGATGCTTATGCATTGCCCAGGGTAATCAATAGCGTTATAGTTATCTCGCTTATTCTCAGGGCGGGGCGAAATTCCCCACCGGCGGTAAATCAGCTGCACGCTGAAAGCCCGCGAGCGCTTTGAGTGAACACTCAAAGGTCAGCAGATCCGGTGTAATTCCGGGGCCGACGGTTAGAGTCCGGATGGGAGAGAGTAACGATCCAGTCGGGCATGGGCCCGCTCACGTTATTTTTTTGCCGCTTATACGGCGCTCCTAAGACTGCCCTGATTCTGGTAACCATAATTTTAATGAGGTTTTTTTACCATGAATCAGACGCTACTTTCCTCTTTTGGCACTTCAACTCAACGTGTTGAACATGCACTGGATGCACTGCGCGAAGGCCGCGGTGTGATGGTGCTTGACGATGAAAACCGTGAAAATGAAGGCGACATGATTTTTGCCGCCGAAAACATGACCGTTGAGCAGATGGCGCTAACCATCCGTCACGGCAGCGGCATCGTATGCCTGTGTATTACCGAAGACCGTCGTAAGCAGCTCGAACTGCCAATGATGGTTGAGAACAACACCAGCGCCTTTGGTACCGGTTTTACCGTCACCATCGAAGCGGCGCATGGCGTGACCACGGGTGTGTCTGCGGCTGACCGTCTGACTACCGTACGTGCAGCGATCGCCGACGGTGCGAAACCATCCGATCTGCACCGTCCTGGGCATGTTTTCCCACTGCGTGCGCAGGCGGGCGGTGTGTTGACTCGTGGCGGCCACACCGAAGCGACTATCGATCTGGTGACGCTGGCAGGTTTCAAACCTGCAGGTGTTTTGTGTGAGCTGACCAACGATGACGGCACCATGGCGCGCGCGCCGGAGTGCATCACCTTTGCTCGTCTGCACAATATGCCAGTGGTAACGATTGAAGATCTGGTGGAGTATCGCCAGGCGCACGAGCGTAAAGCCAGCTGAAATAGTTAACGTGAAAAAGCCGGGGAAACCCGGCTTTTTTGTTGTTAATGGTAGTTAATTTTAAACAGCACTACCGATTCGAAGGGTCCTGACTGAATCGCTTTTCCCTCCACTGGTGAGAGTTCTGCCGTGTACGTTTGTTCATACTGCAGTGTACCGCCTGTAAAATCGGCGTACTCTTTATACTGGTTGAAAGTATACGGCTGGGTTCCGTTAAGGATCCGCAACTTCAAGCCATTACCTATCAGCAACGCCGTATCTTCGGCGGTAAGCGTTTCAGCCGTGTAGAACGACGAGTCCATTTTGAACCCATCTGAACACTGGGCATCCTGCACCTTCGTCGTCTTCACCGAGAAGGTACGTGTACGCGTCTGTTGATTCACAATATCGCGTGCACTAAAGGTGCCGAAATCGATCTCCTGGTTTTCAGGAAAAATGCTAAACGTCGCCCCGCAGTCCAGAACGGTAATATTTTGCAGGCCATTGATGTGGTACTTGAGGTTTTTCGCGTCGGTCATCTGATTAACCCCACCTTTGCCATCGAACTGCACAACGATGTAGTCGCTGAGCGAACTCACATAGCCATGTGGGGGGGCCGCTTTAATTTTGACGAACAAGCGCAAACGCGCGATGAATGTCCGGGTGGTATGGATTTCATCCGGATTACCGGAGCAGATGAGATTTTCCCATCCCATCTGTCGGATTTGATCCGGGGTATAAATCGTGATGCTGTTGTTATCCAGACACTGGCGGGTATCGACCCCGTTAGGCTGGCCCGTCGCATCATAATCCATCCCTTCATAAGTGACGCCAAGTTCATAGTAAGGATCGGCTGCGGCAGGGTAAGGGTTCACCCATGCGTAGATATCCTCTTGTGTAAAACCACTGGCAACATTGTGATCGCAGGTCACCGGGATTTTAATGTCGTCCGATTCCCAAATTTTTTGGCCGATCTGCGCGTTACTTGGGATGGAAAAAGGTGAGATTGTTTTTGTCTCCTCTACGGGACCGCCGGAGCCACCAAGATAGCAGTTCAGCGCCAGCGCTTCCTTTAAAGGCAGAACCGAAAACAGCATAATAAACAGTGTATTAGCGAGATTTCGCATTTTCTATCTTCCGTTCGGTGAGCTTGCACTGAGCTGTTCCTGCGCACTGTACGTCGACCTTCTTCAGTGCGCCGTAATCGTCGATATAGCCGATGCTGTAATAGTTGCCGTGGTAGTCACCCGTAGACGTTTTTGCCGTCGAGAAAGGCGCGATCATCAGGCTGTCAAAGCCCGGCAGCATGGTTTTCGCATTCTTACTGAGCCACGCCAGGGTGATGTAATACGGCGTGGGATTATGCACGATCAACCCTTTCGCATTGGCTGTGATCTCCATGCGCATTTCCGCCAGCTCGCCGGGCTTTTTGGTAATCGCTTTTGGGCGCCAGAACAGTTTGATCCTGCTCTGCATCGCGATCTGCATGACGCTACGTTCATCGCTGGCGCTGCTGCTTTTCGGCGGCACTTCGCGCAGGTTGAAATAGAACAGGGATTCTCTGTCTTTCGGCAGCTGGCTGGTGGCCGCTTGCTTAACGATCCTGACCTGAGACGCAGAACCCGCTTCAAGGCGTTGAATGGGAGGGAGCGCCATGAAATGCGTGTCTTCTTTGCGCCCCTTTTCATCTTCAATCCAGGAGAGCGCCAGGTAAGGCAAAGCTTTGCTCTGATTGTCCACTTTCAGGCTGCTGGCTTTGTCACTTTCCGGGAAGACAATGCGTGTGCGGTCCAGATTAATGGCTGCATGGGTGGTAAATGCTGTGCCAAGCAATAACAGGCACAGGCTTTTAAGCGGGGTTAAATTCATCATGATTTTTTACTGACATGGCAGTATCAACTGCATACTGTTTTCGAGGTGTGAAGGTAATGTGAAGCGACACTGCTGATTGTCGCCCCACGTTACGCGGAATTCTTGTTGTGGCTCTACGGCACCGAGCCAGACGTGACCGTCATCGGCGACCATTGCAATCTGCCGATCGTTTTCCAGCAGGCGAACAACTGCGCCCAGCGGCGGCGTACCAGAGGTGGTGCGTAAGATACCTGCGATATCATTGCCTGAACGAGTGGCAATCTGACGATATCCAATGGCGCCTTCAGTCCAGGTAGAGGTGACGACGCGGGTATCCACGTCCACGCCATCGGGAAGGTTGTTCATATTGACCTGCACGCTGGCGGGTGAATAGCTGGAAATCGACGGTAAAACGCCAATACCAAATCGGTTGGTTTCATCCCGTGACATATTCAGCGGGATGTTGCCTACGCCATCAGTGCTGACCATGACTCGCGGTTCGTTACCATAACTGCGCCGGTGCAGCGCAGCGCCTTTAGCCGTTGAGGTGAATGAGCCATTCCAGCTGGCGCTCAGTGAATTGTATTCGTTAGCTTTATAGCTCCCGGAGAGATTCAGGTCGCCAAAAGGTGAATAATGTTGATAGTTGCCGCTTACCTGCGCACCAGCATCTGACTTCTCGCTTTCGGTGCCTGCGGAAACACCCCAGGTATTATTGCGGTCTGATGTGTCATACCAGGATACATTCTGGCTCAGGCTGTCGCTGTTGTGCAGGTCGTAATTCAGACGATGATCGGGATCGAGCGGTACGCTCAGTGAGAGATAGAACTGCGTATCGTCGTCTTCATCTTCATAATGCGTTTTACTCCACGACAGGGTGACGCCGAGGTTTTTCCAGCGACCCAGATCAAAGTTGTAGCCTGCGGTAACGCTGCCCGTGGTGGAAGGTGAATTGTTCCACCAGGTTTGACGTAACATATTCACATAGAGGTTGAGTGATAACGCTGAAATGTACTGGCTTGCCGTCAAGCTAAGCGTCTGTTTTTCTGACTGCCGATTGTTATTGTCATAATCCAGAAAACGGGCGTAGCTCAGGAACTGTGGGTCTGAGTAGCGATAGCTGGCGAGCGTTAGCTGGCTGCCTGTAGTATCGAAACGTTTACTGTAGTTTAAGCGGTAGCTGTAACCTGTCTGCTTATTCAGGTTCGGTAACTGACTGGTTGCCTGCGTGATATCAAAAGAGAGGGCGCCAAAGTACTCCATATTTTGCCCGACCCCGGCGGCGAGAGACCGGTAATGATCGCCATCGGCGAGCGTACCGCCATAGAGGGAGGTGTGTGACAACACGCCCCAGGAATATTCACCGCTCATAAACGCGTTATCTTCAACATCATGCGAGGTGTCTTTGCGCGCTCTCCCGGCCGCCAGTTTGTAGCGAACCTGACCTTTTCGCGTTAAAAAAGGCACTGATTCCGCAGATACCTGGAAGGTACTGACGCGTCCATCTTCTTCCGTCACTTTTACGTCCAGCGTACCCTGAACAGACTGGTTAAGATCCTGAATCACAAAGGGGCCAGGCGGGACTTTGCTCTGGTAAATCACGCGATCAGCCAGGCTGACGGTAACCGTGGCGTTGGTTTGCGCTATCCCGGAAATTTGTGGCGCGTAACCCCGTAGCGACCATGGCAGCATGCGCTCATCGCTAATCAGGGATGCACCGGTATAAGTGAAAGCATCAAAAATGGCGGACTGAAAATCTGTTTCACCCAGGGTTAATTTGGCCCCGAGTGAGGGAAGGGGGCGGAACATATAAACACGTGAAAAGCGTCCATTATGTTCAGATCCGGCATCGGTATGTGTTTGCGTGTACTGATAATCGCTTCGTAACCGCCACGCGCCCATATTGGCACCCGCAGTTCCGTAGGTGTTGGCGTTGTCTGTGTCTGAGCCGTTATCAGGCTGGTAATGGCTGGCGAACAGGTTGTAATCCAGCAATACGCCTGGTACGCCATTATCCCAGGTTGATGGCGGCATCCAGTCTGCGGCACGGTATTGTAACCATGCCTGAGGAATGGTCACGTTGAGCGTCTGACTAGCCTGGTCAAAGGTAAACTTAATATCGGGTCTGGATGAAAAATCAATGCACCCCTCTTTTTCTGGCAGGGCGTTGCGAATGTTGTCCTGCAGAGCAAAGGTATCGGCCAGCTCGGATGGAATACAGACCTGTACCTGGTTATTAATCTCTCGCCAGCGAAGCTGCCAGCCATTTGCCTGAGGAATATTATTAATGGAAATCGTGACAAAATAGTTACCTGGGATTACGGCGATTTGATCTTTGAAGAGAGATAAGTCAACACTACCACGTTGTTCTTTATCAATTGCATTAATGTTAAATTCAGTTGCGGAGGTAATTTTCGTCATTAACAGGGACGTGATAATGATTATCCATTGTAATTTATATGTCATCGTCCTGTTACTCAAAAAGATATAGAATACCGGCTGCATTAAATTGCAGCCGGTTTATCCTGTGGCGTGATATTATTATTTGTACATCAGAACATAGTTGGCGGTTGCTTCGACCTGACCCGCAGTGGCAGTTTTACCTGAAGCCACTTCCATTAATGCTTTGAAATGCAGTGTTTGAGTAGTGGAACCTGCCAGCAAAGCGATCTCATTTGCTGCTCCCAGCGTAATGTTGGCTTCGGCATTATCCAGCAGACGAACGCCAACGTTTTGCGCACCACTTGCATAGGTGTTACTCATCAGGCTGGTGTCCGTCGCGTCTGTTGCTGCGCTGGTAAAGGTTACATCGACTTTGGTGATTGGCGTGTCAGTTTCGTCCGCCGGGTCGTCGAGTTGGCAATTTTCCAGATTGATATCAACCGGAACAGCGGTAGACTTTTTGTTGGCATTGATGACGGCAGTGGTCACTTCACCAAGATCAACTTCTTTATCAACGCTGTCTGGCGCAATACTGCAAGGGGCATCAATTACAACGCCTTTGAATTTGATCTTGCCCGAACCCTGGTCCTCAGCAACGGCAGAACCCGAGACGATAGCAGCCATAGCAACGGCTAACAGAATTTTTTTACCCATATACATGAAAATATCCTTTTTCAAACGAATTCATACTCTGAATATTAATTTCAGGACGCATATCGAGTATACGGGAGGAGGGAGGGGGGATGCGATTACTGTAGCTTAAAGCTATTTTAAGATTATATTAATATATAATGCCTGTTGATTGTAACTATCGGCTTACTCTCATAATTTAAACAGTGGCCCGGATAATATGCTTACTCAGTTTAAAAGTCTATTTCTATAAAACCATAGCATCCATTGTAAATAAACAGGATGGGTTATAAATTTTTACCTGTATTTTACGTTTCGCAAATCTGCCTCCGTAATAAACAGAGGCAGGGTTAATGTTAACCGATACCTGCTGACTGCAATAATACCAGGCTCAGCCCCATCACCGACATTCCGCACAGTACGCCATAGCTTGGGTTGTTGTTCGGGTCGATCTCTTTGGCGAGTGGCATCAGTTCATCGACCGAAAGCGCAACCATAATCCCGGCGACTGCGGCCATTATGGCGGCCATCACCACCGGTGAAACCAGGCTGCCGAGTATCAGCCATGCCAGAACGCCTCCCAGAATTTCTGCCAGCCCCGAAACGCCTGCCCAAAGAATGGCGGTACGTTTCGACCCTGTGGCCGCATATACCGGTCCGGCAACCGCCAGTCCTTCAGGAATATTGTGTAAGGCTACTGCCAGCGCGATGCCAAAACCCATCTCCAGATTGCTGCTGGCCGTCACGTAGGTAGCGACGCCTTCGGGGAAATTGTGCAGACTGATACCCAGCGTCAGCAGTATCGCGGTGCGCTTAATATTACGTGGCATGGGGGTAACGCTTTTTTGCATCAAATCCTGCGGATGGGCATGAGGCAGCATGCGGTCGAGTGCAAAGTACCCCAGCAGGCCAAAGACAAACATGCCATACCCCAGCAACGGAGACATACCCTCTGTTCCCAACGCGGCGGGCAGCATCTCCATCAGGGAGATGAGTAGCATGATCCCGGCAGCAAAACCCAGTGAGAACGCCAGCACGCGGTTAGACGGTTTCTGGCCAAGAACACCGAGGATCGCTCCGATGAAGGTCGCAGCGCCCGCAAGTATCGTCAGGATCAAAGGTACTGACATGTATTACTCCTTGTGATAATGATTATCATTAATGTAAATGATTCATTGTCAGCAAAGCGAGCAGTGGAGCTCTGCTTTACACATTCCTTACATTCAAATTTCCTGAAGATGATCTTCACGCTTATCTGCGTTCATCTTTGCCAGTTTGCGCGTAATGTAGCACCATTAAATTGACACCTTCTGTAAGGATATCACCATGACTTCTTCCCGTATGCCAGCCCTGTTTTTAGGCCACGGTAGCCCAATGAATGTTCTGGAAGACAACGTCTATACCCGCGCATGGCGTCATCTGGGTGAAACGTTGCCGCGTCCGAAAGCGATTGTGGTGGTATCTGCGCACTGGTTTACTCGTGGGACAGGCGTGACCGCCATGGAAGCGCCAAAAACCATTCATGATTTTGGCGGTTTCCCGCAGGCGCTGTACGACACGCATTATCCGGCCCCTGGCTCACCTGAACTGGCACAGCATCTGGTGGAACTGCTTGCTCCTGTCCCGGTAGCGCTGGATAAAGAAGCCTGGGGCTTTGACCATGGCTCCTGGGGCGTGCTGATTAAAATGTATCCTGATGCGGATATCCCGATGGTGCAGTTGAGCATCGACAGTACCAAACCTGCCGCCTGGCATCTGGAGATGGGTCGTAAGCTGGCAACCCTGCGTGATGAAGGCATTATGCTGGTGGCAAGCGGTAACGTGGTGCATAACCTGCGTACGGCACGCTGGCACGGCGAGAACACCCCCTATCCGTGGGCGACCTCTTTTAATGATTACGTCAAAGCGAATCTGACCTGGCAAGGCCCGGTTGAGGAGCATCCGTTAGTGAATTATCTGGATCACGAAGGTGGTTCGCTCTCTAACCCGACGCCGGAACACTTCCTGCCGCTATTGTATGTTCTTGGTGCGTGGGATGGTCAGGAGCCGGTTACGATCCCGGTCGATGGTATTGAGATGGGGAGTCTGAGTATGCTGTCGGTGCAGGTAGGGTGAAAACATGCCCGGTGGCGCTGCTTACCGGGCCTACAAAACCGTAGGCCGGGTCAGGCGAAGCCGCCACCCGGCAAGTCTTACTCCACAAAAATATGCGGATAGAATCGTGACAGATCCTGCGTGATCAGCGCGCGATCTTCGCGGATGCCAATCCCGGCTGGTTGATCGTTGATGAGCCAGCTGCCAATCAGCGTATAGCTGTCGCCAAATTTCGGCAGTTGATAAAATTCCTGGACGATCATCCCTTCTTCGCCGTAAGGCCCTTCAACCGCTTCCAGCGTTTTGCCGTTTTCGATAATCGACACGTTCGCCCCTTCACGGGAGAAGATCGGCTTCACGACGTATTTTTCCATTTGCGGATAATCATCTTCCGCAAAATACGCAGGCAGCAGGTTAGGATGGTTCGGGAACATCTCCCACAGCAAAGGCAGCAGGGCTTTGTTGGAGATAATGCTCTTCCATGCCGGTTCCAGCCAGCGTACGCCTGCGTCTTCCAGCTTGGTGGAGAACATTTCGCGCAGCATATATTCCCACGGGTAAAGCTTGAACAGGTTGCTGATAACCTGATCCTGCAGGTCGGTAAACTGACCTTTCTCACCCAGGCCGATATCTTCGATATAGAGGAATTCGGTTGCCACTTCCGCCTCGGCGGCGCAGTCCTGCAAATACTGAACCGTCCCGCGATCTTCTTCCGTGTCGCGGCAACAGGCGAGGTGCAGGAGGTTGAAGCCAAACTGCTCGCGCAGCTCGGCAAAACGCTCTATCAGCTTCTCCTGCAGGCTGTTGAACTGATCGCTGCCTTCCTGCAGATTTCCGGCATTGACCTGGTCTTCCAGCCAGATCCACTGGAAGAACGCCGCTTCGTATAAAGAAGTGGGCGTATCGGCGTTATTTTCCAGAAGCTTAGGTTCACCCACGCCGTCCCATGCCAGGTCAAGGCGAGAGTAAAGCGAAGGCTGATTCGTTTTCCACGATTGACGGACAAAGCTCCAGGTGTGCTTCGGAATGCGGAATTTTGCCATCAGCTCGTCGCTGTCGATGACTTTATCCACCACCTTGAGGCACATCTGGTGCAGCTCGGCCGTCACCTCTTCCAGTTTCTCAACCTGGGCGAGCGTGAGTTTGTAATAGGCATCTTCACACCAGTACGGCTCGCCGTACATGGTATGGAAGTTAAAACCGTATTCGGTAGCTTTTTCGCGCCAGTCCGGGCGCTCGGTGATACTGACTCGTTCCATGATCAGCCGCCCATTGAACGAGTAGAGGTGCCTGTCGCGCTACGCTGCATGCTGGTCTGCTTCGCTACGGATTCACCAAACCCGCCACGGGTGATGGTGCTGGTGGTCGCAGGCTTCGGTGCCATCGCCGTTTTCGGGACGGTCACGGTGCGGCCTGGGGTTGCTGCGCCGTAGCCTTTGCCGCTGGCGTCGGTGTATTGACCATAAGCCGGGCTGGCCGGGTTTTTCGAGCTAAACAGCGGTTGCTGCTGGTAACCTGCTCCGCCACCCATCAGACGGCCCATCATATAACCTGCCATCAGAGGCATCCAGAAACTGCCGCTGGACTGCGCCTGTGCCTGATTTTCCGGAGCCGTGCCTGCCTGAGCAGGCGTCTGCTGGCACTGACCTTCGCCGAACTCTGCTACACAATCTTCACGTGAAGCATATTTCGGTGCGGTACGTTCTGCTTCTTTCAGCGCGCTGGTGTATGCCGTTTTACATTCGGCGGCTTTACCGGTTGCGGCAGAGCAGTCGTCGGCGTTTTGATACAGCGAAACCGTTTCGTCGTTTTTCTCACAACCTGCCAGCATAAAGACAGCAGTAACTGCCAGCGCAACAGGGGTGAGGTGACGCGCGTTCCAGCTCTTGCGGAACGATGCGTGATTAATCGTTTTTGTCCGTTTCATCTTTGTCTTCCAGGACCCAGTGGTAATAACGCTCAGGATAGAGGATGAGTGGTTGAAAATGAAGCGAAGAGGGGCGGAATCAAGGGGATCTTTACGTTGGCTTACGTTCGGGTGTGATTCAGATGCGCCCTCTCCCTGCGGGAGAGGGCCTGATGACAATCTTAGTTACGGAACGGATTGCTGCCGTTGCTTGCTGGCGTGGTAGAACGCGCAGCAGCAGGCTGTGCAGCAGGGGCGTTGCTGTTAGCGTTGAAGTTATCTACGGCGGCAACCTGCTCCGGGTTCTCCGGCGCAACGCTGTCCGGCGACGTTGAGACCGGTTTGCCCAGTGCGCTGTTCAGCATCTGCAGGTCCTGCTCGTTCAGTGTACCCAGAGCCTGTTTGATGTTCAGCTGGTTAATCAGGTACTGGTAACGCGCGCTTGAAAGCTGCTGTTTCGCGTTGTACAGCGTGGTGGTTGCGTCCAGCACATCAACGATAGTACGTGTACCGACCGAGTAACCTGCTTCCATCGCATCCAGGGAGCTCTGTGCAGACACCACGGCTTGTTTATACGCGTTGATGCTGCTGATAGAGGCATTCACGTTGTTGAAAGAAGAACGAACGGTCTGCACCACGTTGCGGTGAGCACTTTCCAGCTGCTCGCTCGCGCCAACAAAGTTGTACTGCGCCTGTTTCACCTGAGAGTTGACCTGACCGCCCTGGTACAGTGGCAGGGAGAAGCTCAGACCCACTTTGTTCTGACCCATATTGCTGTCGTCATACTGGGAGGTATTGGTTTTAGAGCCGCTGTAGCTCGTATCAGAAACACCGGTAGATGCGCTGAGGCTCAGGGTTGGCAGGTGGCCATCCTGTGCCTGACGAATCTGTTCGCGAGCCAGATCCTGGCTCAGACGCGCCTGCAGCAAACTCAGGTTGCGGTTTTCCGCTTCTTTCAACAGGGCGTTGACCGCCTGCGGTTTATCCGTTTTGAAGCTGTCCACGTTCAGAGACGCCAGCTCAGGGTAGTAATTCCCGGTGACCTGACGCAGGGATTCCAGCGCATTGTCGAGATTGTTACGCGCGGTCACTTCGTTGGCCAGCACGCTGTCGTACTGTGAACGGGCGTTCTGCACGTCAGTGATCGCAACCAGACCCACGTTGAAACGCTGTGTGGTTTGATCTAACTGGCGGTAAATGGCCTGTTTCTGCGCTTCGGTGTAGGAGAGCGAGTCAATCGCGCTCAGTACGTTAAAGTAAGCTGTTGCGGTGTTCAGGATCAGCGTTTGCTGGTCAGTCTGATAGGTCACATCCTGGATGCCTGCGCTCTTTTCCTGCAGGGTCAGGGCACGCCATTTGGACATATCAAACAGCGTTTGTGTCAATTGCAGTGAGGCGCTGGTAGCATTGGAGTTGACGCCGTTAGCGTCGCGGAAACCGTTGCTGTAGGTATAATCCGCACCTAAACCTAACTGTGGCAGCAATGGGCTACGCGCTTCGTTAATCTTTTCAAACGCAGCATCACGATCGGCCGCTGATTTACGTAAATCAGGGTTGCCCAGACGTGCCTGCTGGTAGACCTGTAACAGGTTTTCCGCCTGGCTCATTGCACTGAAGCCCGTCAGGCTCAGGCCGATAAGGATGGGGAGCAATTTCTTCATTTGCATTCCTTGTTGTGAAGCAGTATTAGCGCTGATCTAATTAAAAAATAATTGCCGATTCTAACAGAATCTTCCATACCAAAAGGTTGGCGTTACGTGCCATCTGGCGGTAATTTGCACCAATCTAGCATATAGCCTTACAAACGGCAGCCAAACAGCCTTGAAATTCACAATTTCATCACCATTGCTACCAGGACTCGACTCATGCAGAAACCAGAAAAGTTGCCCGTGACATTCGCCAAAAACGATGTAGAAATTATTGCACGAGAAATGCTTTATAGCGGTTTTTTTTCGATGGAACTTTACCGTTTCAGGCATCGCCTGTTTAACGGTGAAATGAGCGGCGAAATCAGACGCGAAATTTTTGAGCGCGGGCATGCGGCAGTCTTGCTACCCTTTGACCCAGTGCGCGACGAAGTTGTGCTGGTGGAACAGATCCGAATTGCGGCTTACGACGTCAGCGAGAGCCCGTGGTTACTGGAGATGGTAGCAGGGATGATCGAAGAGGGCGAATCGGTCGAAGACGTTGCCCGTCGCGAGGCGCTGGAAGAGGCAGGTTTAGTGGTAGGACGTACAAAACCGGTGCTGAGTTATCTGGCAAGCCCGGGGGGCACCAGCGAACGCCTGTCGATTATGGTGGGTGAAGTGGACGCCACGACGGCGGAAGGGATCCACGGTCTGGCAGATGAAAACGAAGATATTCGGGTTCATGTGGTGAGCCGGGAACAGGCTTATCAGTGGGTAGAAGAGGGGAAAATCGACAACGCAGCGTCTGTCATCGCCCTGCAATGGCTGCAACTGCATTATCAGACATTACGAAACGAGTGGAAAAAATGAAGCGTTATACACCTGACTTCCCAGAAATGATGCGCCTGTGCGAAACCAATTTCGCACAATTGCGCCGCCTGCTGCCGAAAAATGACGCACCCGGCGAAACGGTAAGCTATCAGGTGAGCAACGCGCAGTATCGGTTAACGATAACAGAATCAACGCGCTACACTACGCTGGTGGAGATTGAGCAAACGGCACCCAGTATTAGTTACTGGAGCCTGCCGTCGATGACGGTGCGCCTCTATCACGATGCAATGGTCGCTGAAGTGTGTTCAAGTCAGCAGATCTTTCGCTTCAAGGCACGGTATGATTACCCGAATAAAAAGTTGCATCAACGCGACGAAAAGCATCAAATTAACCAGTTTTTAGCTGACTGGCTAAGATATTGTTTAGCACATGGAGCAATGGCGATTCCGGTTTGTTAGCGTCATAAACCTACCTAAGGACACCATTTGGAAAGCCTGTTGAACCTGACTGTTGCTGGTGGGGCGCCAGTCAGGATATTACAAATCACCGATACCCACCTTTTTGCCGAAAAGCATGAAACTCTGCTTGGGGTCAACACCTGGGAGAGCTATCAGGCGGTACTTAGCGCCATTCACGCTGAAAATCGTGCATGCGATTTGATTGTCGCAACGGGCGATCTGGCGCAGGACCAATCCTCCGCGGCCTACCAGCATTTTGCTGAAGGCATCGCGAGTTTCAGCGTGCCTTGCGTCTGGCTGCCAGGAAACCACGATTTCCAGCCGGCTATGTACAATGCCCTCCAGGATGCGGGGATTTCTCCGGCAAAATGTGTCTTTGCGGGTGAACAGTGGCAGATCCTGCTGCTGGACAGCCAGGTGTTTGGTGTCCCGCACGGTGAGTTAAGCGAGTTCCAGCTCGACTGGCTGGAGACCAAACTGGCTGCTGAACCTGAACGTCATACGCTGTTATTACTTCATCATCACCCTCTGCCAGCAGGTTGCAGCTGGCTCGATCAGCACAGTTTGCGTAATTCTGCTGCACTGGATCACGTGCTGGCGAAATTCCCGCGTGTGAAGAATCTGCTGTGCGGACACATACATCAGGAACAGGATCTCGACTGGAATGGTCGTCGTATGCTGGCGACGCCATCGACCTGCGTTCAGTTTAAGCCGCATTGTGCCAACTTTACTCTGGATACCATCGCACCAGGCTGGCGCTGGCTGGAACTGCATGCTGATGGTTCGCTGACCACGGAAGTCTGCCGTTTGACAGGCGCCAAATTCCGTCCGGACACCGCTTCAGAAGGCTACTGATGTCTACGCTCCTTTATCTGCACGGATTCAACAGCTCGCCGCGCTCCGCAAAAGCGACACAGTTTCGCCAGTGGCTGAGCGTACATCACCCTGATGTTGAGATGATTATTCCGCAGCTGCCGCCTTACCCGGCGGAGGCTGCGGAGATGCTGGAATCTATTGTGCTTGAACACGGCGGCGAATCATTCGGTGTGGTCGGCTCATCACTGGGCGGATACTACGCCACCTGGCTCTCGCAATGTTTCATGCTGCCCGCTGTTGTCGTTAACCCGGCGGTGCGGCCATTTGAGCTGCTTCGGGACTTTCTTGGTGAAAACGAGAACCCCTACACCGGTCAGCAATATGTGCTAGAGTCACGCCATATTTACGATCTCAAAGTTATGCAGGTTGACCCGCTTGAAGCGCCCGATCTTATCTGGCTGCTGCAACAGACGGGTGATGAAGTGCTGGATTACCGCCAGGCAGTGGCGTATTACGCCTCCTGCCGCCAGACGATAGAAGAGGGCGGAAACCATGCTTTCACGGGCTTTGAGGATCATTTCACCCAGATTGTCGATTTTCTTGGACTGCACAGCCACTGACAATCAATGCGAATTGCTAGTTTAAATCATGACGCAAACCTATAACGCTGATGCCATTGAGGTCCTCACCGGGCTTGAGCCGGTTCGCCGCCGCCCGGGGATGTACACCGATACGACGCGCCCAAACCACCTGGGCCAGGAAGTTATTGATAACAGTGTGGACGAAGCGCTGGCTGGCCATGCCAAACGCGTTGACGTCATCCTGCATGCTGATCAGTCGCTGGAAGTCATTGACGACGGACGCGGTATGCCGGTGGATATCCATCCTGAAGAGGGCGTACCGGCCGTTGAACTGATCCTCTGCCGACTGCATGCAGGAGGTAAGTTCTCCAATAAAAACTATCAGTTCTCTGGTGGTTTACACGGTGTGGGGATCTCTGTGGTCAACGCCCTGTCTAAACGCGTGGAAGTGAACGTCCGCCGTGACGGTCAGGTCTATAACATCGCGTTTGAAAATGGTGAGAAGGTTCAGGATCTGCAGGTTATCGGTACGTGCGGCAAACGCAACACTGGCACCAGCGTTCACTTCTGGCCTGACGAAAGCTTCTTCGACAGCCCACGTTTTTCTGTTTCTCGCCTTACGCACCTGCTGAAAGCCAAAGCGGTGCTCTGCCCTGGCGTGGAAATCACCTTTAAAGACAACGTAAACAATACAGAGCAGAGCTGGCGCTACGAAGACGGTCTTAACGACTATCTGTGCGAAGCGGTAAACGACCTGCCGACGCTGCCGGAAAAACCGTTCGTCGGTAATTTTACCGGTGACACCGAAGCGGTGGACTGGGCGCTGCTGTGGCTGCCGGAAGGCGGTGAGCTGCTGACCGAAAGCTACGTTAACCTGATCCCAACCATGCTTGGCGGTACGCACGTCAACGGCCTGCGTCAGGGGCTGCTGGACGCGATGCGCGAGTTCTGCGAATACCGCAATATCCTGCCGCGTGGCGTGAAGCTGTCGGCGGAAGATATCTGGGATCGTTGTGCCTACGTGCTCTCTGTGAAAATGCAGGATCCGCAGTTTGCCGGTCAGACTAAAGAGCGCTTGTCGTCACGTCAGTGTGCGGCATTCGTCTCCGGCGTGGTGAAAGATGCGTTTACCCTGTGGCTGAACCAGAACGTTCAGGCGGCAGAGATGCTGGCTGAAATGGCGATCTCCAGCGCTCAGCGTCGTCTGCGTGCTGCGAAGAAAGTGGTGCGTAAAAAACTGACCAGTGGACCTGCGCTACCAGGAAAACTGGCGGACTGTACTGCGCAGGATCTCAACCGTACCGAGTTGTTCCTCGTGGAAGGGGACTCGGCGGGTGGTTCGGCCAAGCAGGCGCGCGATCGTGAATATCAGGCGATCATGCCGCTTAAGGGTAAGATCCTGAACACCTGGGAAGTCTCTTCAGATGAAGTGCTGGCTTCGCAGGAAGTGCATGACATTTCGGTGGCGATCGGTATCGATCCTGACAGCGATGATCTGAGCCAACTGCGCTACGGAAAGATCTGTATCCTCGCGGATGCGGACTCCGATGGTCTGCACATTGCCACGCTGCTGTGCGCACTGTTTGTGAAGCACTTCCGCACGCTGGTGAAAAACGGCCACGTTCACGTGGCGCTGCCGCCGCTGTACCGTATCGACCTCGGCAAAGAAGTGTATTACGCGCTGACGGAAGAAGAAAAAGCGGGTGTGCTGGAACAACTGAAGCGTAAGAAGGGTAAACCGAACGTTCAGCGCTTTAAAGGGCTGGGTGAGATGAACCCGATGCAACTGCGCGAAACCACGCTGGATCCCAACACGCGTCGTCTGGTGCAACTGACGATCAGTGACGAAGACGAGCAGCAAACCAACGCGATGATGGATATGCTCCTTGCCAAGAAACGTTCGGAAGACCGACGTAACTGGCTACAGGAGAAAGGCGATATGGCGGATATTGAAGCCTGATGCTGAAAAAGCCCTGCGATGCAGGGCTTTTTTTATGTCAAAACTCCATCTTCACCGTAAATTGCACTTCACGTGGGTCGCCAATCTGGTTCCCCAGGTTATTGGTCGCGATAGATGAGGTGTAGTAAGTCTTATCAAACAGGTTCTTCACGTTCACCTGCAGCGTCACCGGATACTGCAGTTTCATCTTATAGGCCGCAAAGGCATCGGCAACAAAATAGCCCGGTAAATAATAGTCCGCGCCGTTGGTCGCTGAGCGACGGCTCACACCGTGTCCACCACCGCCAAGCGTCAATGTATTTCCGCCGATCACATTGTGAATGTCATAGGTCAGGAACAGTGAGCCGGTATGGCGTGGCACGTTCGGCAGCGGTTTGCCTGCATAGTCCGGGTCTTCCAGCACTTTTGCGTCCGTATAGCCATAGCTGGCAATGATGTTGGTGTTCTCCGTCAGGGACCCTGCCAGATCCACCTCTACACCCTGCGAACGCACGCGGCCAGCGGTTTTCGCGATGGTCTCTCCTGCGATGCTTTCGGTGTACAACACGTTGCGTTTGTGAATATCAAACAGCGCGATATTGGCAGTAATACCGTCGAACAGGTCAAACTTAGCGCCAATTTCATACGCATTTGATGTTTCTGGCGGCAGATCGCCAATGTAGCTCGCAATGGACGATTGCGGCATAAACGTCTGGGAATAGTTGGCAAACAGCGAGACTGCTGGCGTGAGCTTGTAAACCAGCCCCAGCTTCGGTGTCCACTGGTCGTCGCGGCTGTCGGTATTGACGTTGAACGGGCGACCTTTACCGGCGTACTGGGTGTAATACTGATAGCGCAATCCGGCGACGGCGATCCATTTATCGGTCAGGTACAGCGCGTCCTGAGCGTAGGCGGAGTAACTCTCTTGCTTGATGGTCTGGTCGCTGTCTGACGCTGAGACAGTGGTGCACTTGCTAAGGTTGCCATACGTCGGGTTATAGATATTGAAATCTTTGACGTTTTTACAGCGGATCATATCCGTACGCAGCAGATCGTAATTCTCATACGATACGCCGGTCAGGATCTCGTTGTAGAAGCCAGCGATGTCCACATTCCCCTGCAGATCCGCACGCGTCGTATGCATCCGCTGGGTCGAGCCTTGCGTCGCATCTACGCGGCGGGTCAGGTTGCCCGTTTTTGAATCGTAGGCCATTACGCGGGCCTGGTTATCGCTGTATTTATCCTGGCTAAAGCTGTAGTCGAACTTTGCGGTCCACTGGCTGTTCAGGCGATATTCTGCGTTGAGCTGCGCCAGGTCTGACTGACCATCGGTAATGTTAAACGGTTCGTCAAAACGCGTTTTGCGATCAACGTTTATCGGCTGTTTGGTGTTGAGATCGAAGATCGTTCCACGATCGAACGGTGTCTTATAGTCGCGATGCGAATAGAGCACGGTGACCGTGGCATCATCGCCAAACCAGGTCAGAGACGGTGCGATAAAGGTGCTGCGCTCGTTGCCAAAATTGCGCCAGTAATCTTCGTCCTGATATTCGCCCGTCAGGCGATACGCCAGACGCGTGCCGTCAATCGGGCCAGTAATATCAACCTGGCCGGTACCGCCGCCAAAGCTGGAAGAGGTGGCAGAAATTGAGCCGCCGAAGGTTTTCTCAGGGCGTTTGGTCACGACGTTTATCAGACCACCAGGATCGAGAATGCCATAAAGCGTTGAGGCCGGGCCTTTTAGCACTTCCACGCGCTCGGTAGCGGCATTAAAACTGCGCGGCAGTACGGTGCGCAGGCCGTTGGTCATGACCGAACCGTCGCGGTTCGCGCCAAACCCACGGCGAACAAATGCATCCTGCGTACCGCCCAGAGTATTGGTTTGCACCACGTTACTGACGTTATAGAGCGCTTCATCAAGCGTAGTGGCGTGCTGGTCTTCCAGCACTTTATCACTGACAGTATTGACCACCTGCGGGATATCCAGCATTGGCATGTTGGTCAGTGTCGCGGTGGAGGTATTCAACGGCTGATAGCCATTTGTAGCATCTACCGTAGCATTCGGACTGGCGGTGACGGTAAGCGTTTCGCCGTCTTTAGCCGTTGTGTTGTCAGCTGCCTGCACCAACGGCGCCATAAACAGCAGTGAAAAGAGCGCGCGCCCTTTTACCCCAGAGAGAGAAGGTGTGAACGTAGCCATTACATCTGTTTTCCCAAGATATCCCGCGCATGAAGGGGCGCGGAAGAATATGTGAGTCATTGCCCTTAATTGTCTGCTCGTTAACCGTATGGCATCGAACATGTAATTGAGAATCATTCAATCATGTGGGGATGTAGTAGTAAATGGAAAAAAGCAAAAATCGGCTACAACATTTAACCGTGCGTATAAGTACAGCAGAATACTAATTAACCTTTTGAAATTAATGTTTTTATAAGTCTTTTTTCATTCATATTTCTTCAGGTTTATCCCTGGTTTTATCAGGGTGTTTCTTCGCTTGACTACTACATGTCGCAGCGTCAAACTCTCAAAAGAGAATGAGTTTTATTTTTATTTGTTGGTTTTTCATTACGTTGGCGTTCACGTGGCTCACAACACAAAACAACCGGGACTGGTTCTGGAGAACCTTTCTGCGGGCTATCAGAAAAAAATCATCGTTGATGATATCTCCCTTGCGATCCCTCAGCAGAAAATGACGGTGCTGGTAGGGGCGAACGGCTGTGGGAAATCCACGCTGTTGAGCACTATCGCGCGGCTGCTGCAGCCGCTCGGGGGCACCGCGCTGCTGGACGGTAAAGCCATTCATGAACAGCCGACCAAAACGGTTGCCCGTCAGCTTGGCATTCTCCCTCAGTCTCCGCTGCTGCCGGAAGGATTAACCGTCTTTGAGCTGGTTTCACGCGGGCGCTTTCCCTGGCAAAATTTTATGCGCCAGTGGAGCGACGAGGATGAACGGGCTGTTGAAGAGGCGCTGCGGCTGACGGGGACGGCGGAGTTTGCACATCTGCCGGTTGAAAGCTTGTCTGGCGGTCAGCGTCAGCGCTGCTGGATCGCCATGGCCCTGGCGCAGCAAACGCCATATATCCTGCTGGATGAACCGACAACCTTTCTCGATCTCCGCTATCAGGTGGAGATCCTGGAACTGCTGCATATGCTGACCCGCCAGCACGGACGCACCGTCGTGGTGGTGCTGCACGATCTTAACTTCGCGGTGAACTACGGTGATTCGCTGATCTTTTTACGTCAGGGGAAAGTTGAAGGCGTATTGCATGAGGGCGATGCCTGCACGCCGGAGTTGATCAAAGCCGTGTTTGATGTCGACGTGCATATGTCGGTTAACCCGTTGACTGGCAAGCCGTTTTTTATGCCGTTCCGTCAGGTCACTGCAAAACCATGATACGCACGACGCTGGCTTTTATTCTCTTTGCGTTACTGCTGATGATGGGGGCGATTGCCCACCTGGGTATCGGCGCGCGCGTTATTCCTCCGTTGACGGTGGTTCAGGCGTTTTTCGATTTTAATCCCCATAATTTCGACCATAACGTCATTATCAAATTAAGACTGCTGCGCCTCTGCGACGCGATGGTGACAGGTGCCGCGCTCGGCGTGGCGGGTGTCCTGCTACAGTCCGTTATCCGCAACCCGCTCGGTGAACCGCATATTCTGGGGCTGAATGCCGGGGCAGCGCTGGCGGTGGTGCTGACGAGTGCGCTCGGGATGACGCTGCCGTTTGGTCGCCCGCTCGTTGCCGCCGCCGGTGCCGCCGCGCTGTTTTTGCTGGTGCTGATGTTCTCCTCGTCTGGCCGCACCGGGCTCACACCAATGAAAGTGACGCTGTGTGGCGTGGCACTGTCGGCATTTGCCTCATCGGTGACTGCCGCAGTTCTGATTCTGGATGAACAGACCCTACTTGCCCTGCGAACCTGGCTGGCGGGGGATTTAGCGGGGGTAAAACAAGAAACGCTCCGGAGTGCCCTGTGGGCTGCTGCTGGCGGTTTTGTTCTCGCTATCGGAGTGTCGCCGTCGCTCAATATGCTGGCTCTTGGCGACCGGATGGCGCAAGGGCTTGGCGTTTCACTACTCAGAACCCGCCTGCTGGCCCTGCTGTCTATTGCGCTGCTCTGCGGTGCGGCCGTCTCTATCGCCGGGCCGATTGGCTTTATCGGCCTGGTCGTGCCGCAACTCATTCGCCGTCTGGTGTCGGTCGATTTACGTGTGATGGTGCCGCTGTCTGCCCTGTGTGGCGCGCTGGTTCTGCTGCTGGCGGATATTGCCGCCCGAACGTTGTTTACGCCCTGGGAGTTGGCAACCGGCATCATGACAGCCCTGGTTGGCGCACCGATCTTCATTTTCATGGCGTCGAGGATGTTCAAATGAACCGGGCCGGACTCCGCGCGATCCGTATTGGTCGCCTGTCGGCATTGGTTCGCCCGAGGGCAGTGGCATGCCTGGCGTTTTTAGCGCTGGTGGCATTAAGCCTGCTGGGCTTTGGTCTGACGCACGGTTCGCTACCCATTCCCACCTCCGCTATTACCCGCGCGCTGTTTTCGCCTGAAGGTGTGACAGCAGAGGCGCACTATATCGTGATGGATATTCGCCTGCCGCGCCTGCTTATGGCGGTACTGTGCGGCGCAATGCTCGGCATGGCCGGAGCGGCCATGCAGTCCATCACCCGCAATGGCCTGGCCGACCCCGGTCTTATCGGCGTGAAAGAAGGCTGTAGTGCGGCCGTGCTGGTGTTGATCTTTCAGTTCCCGGCGCTGAGTCTGGCCTGGCGTCCGCTGGCAGGAATGGCAGGGGGGCTACTCACAGCGCTGCTGGTGGTCTTGCTGGCGCGTGATATCTCGCGTCCGCGATTCATCCTGATTGGCATCGGTGTGTCATGGGCCTTTGCTGCCGCAATGGGCGTCTTTATGACCACCGCCGACGTGCGTGACGTGCAGACGGCAATGCTCTGGCTGGCTGGAAGCCTGCATGCGGCAAACTGGACGCTGGTGGGGCTGGCCGCACTCTGGACGCTTCCCGCGTTTGCGTTGTTACTGTTTACCGCGCGTGCCGCCGATGTTGCGTTACTCGGTAATCAGGCCGCAACAGGCCTCGGCGTGCATACAACCCGACTGGCGCTGCTGCGCGTCCTTGCCCCGGTGGTGCTGACGGCGGCCTGCGTCTCCTGCGTAGGCAGTATTGGTTTCGTGGGACTCATTGCCCCGCATATGGCACGCCTGCTGCTGCGTGGTGGGCAAACCGCGCTCCTGACGGGAAGTGCTGTGCTGGGGGCTCTGCTGGTGTTGCTGGCGGATAACGTCGGGCGTCTGGCATTTCTCCCGCTGCAATTGCCAGCGGGAATTGTGATTTCACTGATTGGCGGACCGTTTTTCCTGCTGTTGCTCTGGCAGCGTCGGGACAGATTTTAGGGGACAGAAGATGCGCGTACTTTTTTCGATGTTGTTGCTGGTAGGGTTTGCGGTGAGCGCGGCAGAACCGACTCAGACATTTACCGATGATTTGGGGCGCAAGGTCGTTGTGCCGGTTCATCCGAAACGGATTGTCTCGCTGCATGACCTGGATATCACCATCCCGCTGATTGAGCTGGGTGTGCCACCGGTAGCCAGCCACGGCCGCACGCGACCGGACGGCAGCCACTTTTTGCGCTCCAGCGGTATGCTGACGGGTGTCGATTTCGATAATTCCGACATCAAGTTTATCGGCACTGCGGATATCGACATTGAAGCCATCGCCGCCGCAAAACCGGACCTGATTATCACCGAGCCGACCCGCAACACGTCGGTGGAACAGCTGCAAAAAATTGCCCCGACGGTAAGCATCGATCACCTCGACGGTGGTGCACCGGAAATCTACCGCAAGCTGGCGCAACTTACCGGCACGCAGGCGCGACTGAAGATCCTGGAGCGCCGCTATCAGGAACAAATCAACGCGCTGAAAGCGACGGTGGATACCCGCAAAATTAGCGTGTCAGTGATTCAGGCGAATCAGGGGAAGATTAATGCCATGCACAGTTACCACTCGCTGGGCCGTGTGCTGCGTGATGCCGGGTTCACCTTCCCGCCGCTTATTGAGTCCATCCCGGAAGGGGGACGGATTGACGTTAGCGCCGAGCGTCTGCCGGAGCTGGATGCCGATTTCGTCTTCGCCACCTGGCGCGGGGATACCGGGGGTAAACCGCAGGACGAGCTGGCAGCGATGGAGGCGGTAATGCCTGGCTGGTGTCAGTTCCTGAACGCCTGCCGAACCGGACACTACGTGCTGATCTCACGTGAAGAGGCCATCTCGAATTCCTTCGCGTCTTTAGGCCTGATGGCTGCGCAGGTGCAATCGCAGATAGCCGGGCGACCACTGCCGGAGGCATCACAGTGATCCGCAAAGAGAAAGGGCGCGTGGATGTCTACGGCGACCGCTTTCGTTCGCGTGCGCACCAGTTGACGCCGCGCGTGTTGCAGGTGGCAAGCTATATCAATGAGAACCGCGAAGCGGTGATGGAACAAACGGCAATGGAGATTGCTGCACTGTTAAAAACCTCAGATGCCACCGTGGTACGCGCCATTCAGGCGCTGGGGTTCGCCGGGCTGCGCGATCTCAAACAGACGCTGGAACAGTGGTTTGGTCCAGTGGTCAGCTCCAGCGAAAAGATGTCCACCACGGTGAATACACTGACCAGCGACGTCAACGCGAGCATTGATTTTGTGCTGGAAGGACATCAGCACACCCTGGACGTGTTATCCGAACCCCACAACCGCTATGCGATGGCTCAGGCGGTCTCACTGCTGGCACAGGCGAGGCAGGTCGCGATTTTTGGTATCGGCGCTTCGGGTATTCTGGCCGAGTACACCGCCAGGTTGTTCAGCCGTATGGGATTACCCGCCACACCGCTTAACCGTACTGGAATAGTGCTTGCCGAACAGCTCATCGCCCTTCAGCGCGGTGACGTGCTAGTGATGATGGCGCAGAAATCCGCGCACCGGGAGGGGCAAACCACACTGCGTGAAGCAAAACGTCTCGGTATTCCGACTATCCTGCTGACCAACGCCCTAGACTCCCGTTTCAGTAAAGAGGCCAGCGTAGTGATCCATGTCCCGCGCGGCGGTGAAAAGGGGAAAATCCCACTTCATGGTACGGTACTGTTGTGTCTGGAGATGATTATTGTGTCCGTCGCCTCCACTGAGCCGCAGCGCACCATCAAATCAATGAAGCGGATCAACGAGTTTCATCGGGGATTAAAACCGGGGAAGAAAAGCAGCTAAAAACAAAGCCCGGTGGCGCTAGCGCTTACCGGGCCTGGGGGGAAACTTAAACCCCTTGCTCCAGAATACGGATGTGGGTTTCCAGCACGTCACCTTTCACCGCATCACTCCACGCTTTCATATGTGTGGTCTGCAGGTGCGCTTCAAGATGTGCGACGGTTTCCCACTGCTCAACCATGATGATTGAGTCTGGCGCGGTGGCCTGGAAGCTCGCGTCAGTGGTAGCATCCACCATTGGCGCGTAGCCATGGCAGCCTTCTTCTTTCAGTACGGTCGGGATAATTTTCGTGAACTGATCCAGCACCGCCTGACGGTGATGTTGGCCTGGACGAGTACGGATTTCAGCAATAACGGTAAGCATGGTTAACTACTCCTTTAATTCCAGGGTACCAGTTAAGCAAAAATTTCCGCGAGATGCTTGTGATATTCTGCGATATAGCGCGGGACATCAGGCATTTTAATCACGTCGTTGACGATAAAGGTTGGCAGCGGATCCATGCCCAGGAACTGGTTAGCCTTGTGGAACGGCAGATACGCGCCGTCTACGCCCACGCCTTCGAAGAACTGGTCGTTCTCGGTGAAGGCTTCCAGCGGGGCGTTCCAGGTCAGGGAGAGCATATATTTTTTGCCCTGAATCAGACCGCCAGAACCGTATTTTTTGGTGGCGTCAGAACGAGTGCGGCCATCGCTGGCATACAGAGAGCCGTGACCTTCAGTGAACACGTCATCCATGTATTTTTTCACGGTCCACGGCGCGCCCATCCACCAGCCCGGCATCTGCCAGATCACCACGTCAGCCCACAGGAAGTTCTGCACTTCGGCTTTCACGTCATAGTTGCTGTCTGCACGCACGACCTTAACATCATGCCCGGCGTCGCGCAGGAAACCGTCCGCGACCTCGGTCAGGGTGTCATTCAACTGGCCTTTAGAATGCGCAAATTCTTTTGCACCGTTGATAATCAGAATGTTGCTCATTATTTGTCCTCGATGATGAGAGTATGGCGAGTATTCTACGCGCGAGGACGGAGCGGAAAAATGAGCAAAATGTGCAAAGTCTTTTGCGCTAAATGCAATAATCCCTTACCAGCTAACCTTCACTTCAAAGCCGCCTTCCGCCGCATTGCTTAATAAAACACGCATACCGTGCAGGGCGGCGATGCGCTTAACAATGGATAACCCGAGCCCGCTGCCCGTGGCATCCTGCCCCGGTGGTCGATAAAATCGCTCGCCGAGGCGCGCCAGCGCATCAGTTGAAATACCGGGGCCGTTGTCACGCACAGTAAAGCTTCGGGTGTCCAGCGTTACGTCCACCACGCTGCCTCGCGGGCTGTAACGAATGGCGTTATCCAGCAGGTTACGCACCAGCAGGCTCAGTAGTAGCTGCTGACCCGTGCGTGTAACCTCTGACGCATTGATGTTCAGGCGAATATCAATGCCTGCCTGCTGGGCTGGGTGCCAGATATCCAGCACGGCCGACTGCAGTAAATCGGCCAGGGTAATCGGTTCGACATCGTCAAGGTTATCCAGTGAATCCAGACGTGAAAGCGTAAGAAGTTGATCCACCAGCCGGGACGCGCGATCGATACCCGCATGCAGTTGTGTGAGCGCTTTTGCCTGTGCCAGCGGATCGTCCGAAGAGAGTTGTGCCACGTCAGTTTGTACTTTCAGGGCCGCCAGCGGACTGCGTAATTCGTGAGCGGCATCGGAGGTAAATCGGCGCTCGCGGGTCATCATCTCTTGGGTGCGGGCGAACAGATGATTCAGCGAGTCGAGCAGGGGGCGCACTTCCGTGGGGACACCCTGAACCGTCAGCGCTTCGGTGGCATCTGGCGAGCGGGAACGCAGGGTCTGCGCCAGTTTTTTCAGCGGCCTGAGTTCACGGCTTAACAGAAGGATTAGCAACAACAGCATCACGGGGAGCGCCACCAGCCACGGCGTAAGCTGCGAACTGACTATATCCAGCGCCATATCCTGCCGGTACTCCCACTCCTGGCCGATCACCACGCGGTACTTTCCGTCGGGGGAGGTCAGCCATAAAAAACGCCACTCATCGTTGTCGCCCTGTAGCTGCCCGTTATCAAACCCGTCGCGGCGATAGTGGTACGGAATATCGCGCCCGTTTTCCCCGTCGTTCAGTATCATTTTGCCGTCGACGGTATAGATGGCAAAAGCCAGCGCGTCGTCATCCAGACGACCATGCTTCGCTTTTTTGGGGATCTCGCGCATGCGCTCGGGGGCTCGGATCTCATCCAGATCCATTGTCAGCAGCCGTTTGGCAAATAGCATTTGCTGGGTATCAAACAGCTTATCGAGCTTGTGGGTCGTCTGCTGCCAGGCGACCAGACTGGCGGCAAACCAGGCCGTCAGGGAGAGCAGCAGGAAGAGAAGCGTCAGGCGTAGTTTCAGGCTCAGTTTCATGCGTCACCCAGGGTATAGCCGATGCCATGCACGGTACGGATAAACTCGCTGCCAAGTTTACGGCGCAGATGATGGACGTGAACCTCGATGGCATTGCTGGAGACCTCATCGTCCCAGGTATACAGTTTTTCTTCGATCAGCTTACGCGGCAACACCCGGCCTGCATTACGCATCAGCAGCTCAAGCAGCGCGAACTCTTTGGGTTTGAGCGTCAGCGTTTCACCGCCCAGCGTGGCGATAAGACGGGTCGGATCGAGCGTGACGTTGCCGTGGCGAAGCTCGCTGCGTGTCTGTCCATGGCTGCGGCGGACCAGGGCTTCGAGACGAGCACCGACCTCGATCAGGGCGAACGGCTTACAAAGGTAATCATCTGCGCCCAGACGCAGCCCCTCAACGCGTTGGTTAAGTGCATCCCGCGCGGTCAGGATCAGCACCGGTTCGCTGCGCCCGCTTTCGCGCCACCCACGCAGGATCTCCAGCCCGTCGATTTCCGGTAATGTCAGATCCAGCACCACGGCATCATACGGTGCGCTATACAGTGCAGCCTGACCCGTTTTTCCGTCGATAAACCAGTCCACACTAAAGCCCATTTTGCCTAAACCTGCTTTGATGCCATCGCCGATTAACCTGTCATCTTCTACCAGTAAAATGCGCATGTTCCCTCCTTGATATCGTCAGTAAACCCTCTGTAAGCGCCTGCTGTACAGCAATAATAAATAAATTTTCCCCTTAAGAAGTTGTTAAGGATTACCCTGTTAAATGGACCGCGAAACCAGATTAAAGGGAGAGTTAATATGAAAAAATTCGCTGCAATTGCCGCCATCATGATGATGACCACTGCCCCTGTATTTGCTGCGCAAGGGGGATTCAATGGCCCGTCGGCCACACAAACCCAGACTCAAACTCAGACAGGCGGCTTTGTCGATAATGACGCCAACCTCACCACGGCGGTGAAGGTGAAAGAGATGAAAGATGATATTTGGGTGAAGCTGCGCGGGAACGTTACTGAGCGCCTGTCTGATGACCGCTACACTTTCCGCGACGAGACCGGAACGGTAGTGGTAGAGATTGACCACAAGCGCTGGAACGGTGTAACCGTGACCCCGCAGGATAAAGTGGAACTCCAGGGTAAGGTCGATAAAGACTGGAACGAGTTTGAAATCGATGTGAAGCAGGTTATCAAGCTGAACAAATAACCCAGAAAGGGCCGCTTATCCGGCCCTTTTTCTTTGTGACTCAACCCGGCAGATAAGGTAGTATCTGCGGCAATATTGCCTGAAACCCTTCGGTTTCTGAGTTGAGGAATCACACGTAATGAGCGATATGGCAGAGCGCCTCGCGCTACATGAATTCACGGAAAACGCCTACCTGAACTACTCCATGTACGTCATCATGGACAGGGCGTTACCGTTTATCGGGGATGGCCTGAAGCCTGTTCAGCGCCGCATCGTCTACGCGATGTCCGAGCTGGGGCTGAATGCCAGCGCCAAGTTCAAGAAATCCGCCCGTACCGTCGGTGACGTACTGGGTAAATACCATCCGCACGGCGACAGCGCCTGTTATGAAGCGATGGTGTTGATGGCACAGCCGTTCTCTTACCGTTACCCGCTGGTGGATGGCCAGGGGAACTGGGGGGCGCCGGACGATCCAAAATCCTTCGCAGCGATGCGTTATACCGAATCCCGTCTGTCTAAATATGCCGAAGTGCTGCTGGGCGAACTGGGTCAGGGAACCGTTGACTGGGTGCCAAACTTCGACGGCACGCTGCAGGAGCCGAAGATGCTGCCTGCGCGCCTGCCGAATATTCTGCTGAACGGCACCACCGGTATCGCGGTTGGTATGGCGACAGACATCCCGCCACACAACCTGCGTGAAGTGGCGAAAGCCGCCATCACCCTGATTGAACAACCGAAAACCTCGCTGGACGAGCTGCTGGATATCGTACAGGGACCGGACTATCCGACGGAAGCGGAGATCATCACCTCCCGCGCGGAAATCCGCAAAATCTACCAGAACGGTCGCGGCTCCGTGCGTATGCGCGCGGTGTGGACCAAAGAAGACGGTGCGGTGGTGATCACCGCGCTGCCGCATCAGGTCTCTGGCGCCAAAGTGCTGGAACAGATTGCCGCCCAGATGCGCAATAAGAAGCTGCCGATGGTGGACGATCTGCGCGACGAATCGGATCATGAGAACCCGACTCGTCTGGTGATTGTGCCGCGTTCCAACCGCGTGGACATGGAGCAGGTGATGAACCACCTGTTTGCCACCACCGATCTGGAAAAAAGCTACCGCATCAACCTGAACATGATTGGCCTCGACGGACGCCCGGCGGTGAAAAACCTGCTAGAGATCCTCACCGAATGGCTGACGTTCCGCCGCGACACGGTACGCCGTCGTCTGAACCACCGTCTGGAGAAAGTGCTTAAACGCCTGCATATCCTCGAAGGTTTGCTGGTGGCGTTCCTCAATATCGACGAAGTGATTGAGATCATTCGTACCGAAGACGAGCCTAAGCCTGCGCTGATGTCGCGCTTTGGTATCAGCGAAACCCAGGCCGAAGCGATCCTCGAACTGAAACTGCGCCATCTCGCCAAACTGGAAGAGATGAAGATCCGTGGTGAGCAGAACGATCTGGAAAAAGAGCGCGATCAGCTGCAGGCGATCCTCGCGTCCGAACGCAAGATGAACAACTTGCTGAAGAAAGAGCTGCAGGCAGATGCCGACGCATTCGGTGATGACCGTCGTTCTCCGCTGCACGAGCGTGAAGAAGCGAAGGCGATGAACGAGCACGACATGCAGCCGTCTGAGCCGGTGACCATTGTCCTGTCTCAGAGCGGCTGGGTGCGCAGCGCTAAAGGCCACGACATCGACGCGCCAGGGCTGAGCTACAAAGCGGGCGACAGCTTCAAAGCTGCCGTGAAAGGTAAGAGCAACCAGCCGGTGGCGTTTATCGACTCTACGGGCCGTAGCTACGCGATTGACCCGATCACGTTGCCTTCCGCACGTGGGCAGGGTGAACCGCTTACCGGTAAGCTGACGCTGCCGCCGGGTGCCACGGTTGAGCATATGCTGATGGAATCCGACGAGCAGAAACTGCTGCTGGCGTCTGATGCCGGTTACGGTTTTATCTGTACCTTTAACGATCTTGTCTCTCGCAACCGTGCCGGTAAGGCGCTGATTAGCCTGCCGGACAACGCCCACGTTATGCCGCCGCTGGTGATTGAGAACGAGAGTGACATGTTGCTGGCGATCACCACCGCCGGACGTATGCTGATGTTCCCGGTTAGCGATCTGCCTGAACTGTCAAAAGGCAAAGGTAACAAGATCATCAACATCCCGTCGGCGGAAGCGGCGAAAGGTGAAGATGGTCTCGCGCACCTCTTCCTTCTGCCGCCGCAGAGCACGCTGACCATTCATGTCGGTAAGCGTAAAATCAAACTTCGTCCGGAAGAGTTGCAGAAGGTCGTCGGTGAGCGCGGTCGTCGCGGCTCCCTGATGCGTGGCCTGCAGCGTATCGACCGCGTGGAGATTGACTCTCCTGCACGCAGCACCGCAGGTGACAGCGAAGAGTAATGTCGTGATATCCCCCTCTGTCCGGAGGGGGAATTTCAATAAAATTTCCCGTAAAATCGTTGTTAATTCGTGCGTTGCGATTAACAATACGCGCTCGTAATAAAGTCCTTACCTGGCCACAGGTGAAGTATAATTGTCAGCTGTTGGGGCTTCAGAGGTCGCTATGCTATACATTGTTCGTCTTATTCTTACCGTTATCTACTGCATTCTGGTCTGTATTTTCGGCTCAATTTATTGCCTGTTCAGCCCACGTAATCCGAAGCATGTTGCCACCTTCGGCCATATGTTCGGTCGTCTTGCGCCGCTGTTTGGTCTGAAGGTTGAAAAACGTCTGCCAGAAGGCGCTGAGAATTTCGGTAATGCCATCTTTATCGCTAACCATCAGAACAACTACGATATGGTGACGGCCTCTAATATCGTTCTTCCTCCGACCGTCACGGTGGGGAAAAAGAGCCTGCTGTGGATCCCGTTTTTCGGCCAATTGTACTGGCTCACCGGTAATCTGCTCATCGACCGTAATAACCGTGCAAAAGCGCACAGCACCATTGCGGAAGTCGTGAATCATTTTAAAAAACGCAGAATATCCATCTGGATGTTCCCGGAAGGGACGCGCAGCCGTGGTCGTGGCCTGCTGCCGTTTAAAACGGGTGCGTTTCATGCCGCAATTGCGGCAGGTGTTCCAATTATTCCTGTGTGTGTTTCCAATACTTCTAATAAGATTAATCTTAATCGCCTGAATAATGGGTTGGTGATTGTCGAAATGCTGCCACCCGTCGATACCAGCAAATACGGTAAAGATCAGGTGCGTGAGCTGGCAGCACACTGCCGCGAGCTGATGGCTCAGCATATTGCGCTGCTCGACAAAGAAGTCGCAGAGAGAGAAGCCGCCGGTAAGATTTAATCCGGCGTTAAAGGGAAAACGAATTCCCGCGTTGTTAGTCGTTTCAGATGGAGCTTATATGTCACTCAGTCGGCGTCAGTTTATTCAGGCTTCAGGGATCGCCCTTTGTGCGGGTGCGATACCGCTGACAGCCAGCGCCGCCGGGCAGCAACAGCCGCTGCCCATCCCGCCGTTAATTGAATCCCGTCGCGGACAACCGCTTTTCCTGACATTACAGCGCAGCCACTGGTCCTTTACTCAGGGGACGCGTGCGCCGGTATGGGGCATTAACGGGCGTTACCTTGGGCCGACCATACGCGTGTGGAATGGCGACGACGTTAAACTCATCTACAGTAACCGCACGTCCGAAAATGTCGCCATGACCATCAGCGGTTTACAGGTGCCTGGCCCGCTGATTGGCGGTGCGCCGAGGATGATGTCACCCAATGCCGACTGGGCGCCGGTTCTGCCAATTCGTCAGAGTGCGGCAACGCTTTGGTATCACGCCAATACCCCGAACCGCACTGCACAACAGGTGTATAACGGTCTGGCCGGGATGTGGCTGGTAGAAGATGAGGTCAGCAAATCCCTGCCGATCCCGAATCACTACGGTGTGGATGATTTCCCGATCATAATCCAGGACAAACGTCTGGATAATTTCGGTACGCCGGAATACAGCGAGCCGGGCAGCGGTGGCTTCGTCGGCGATACGCTTCTGGTCAATGGTGCGCAAAGCCCTTACGTTGAAGTCTCGCGTGGCTGGGTGCGTCTGCGTCTGCTCAACGCCTCAAACTCGCGCCGTTATCAGCTGAAAATGAGTGATGGCCGCGCGTTGCACGTGATCTCCGGTGACCAGGGCTTTTTACCTGCGCCGGTTTCCGTCAAACAACTGGCGCTGTCACCGGGTGAACGTCGTGAAATTCTCATTGATATGACGAATGGGGATGAAGTGTCTGTAACCTGCGGTGAAGCGGCAAGTATTGTTGACCGTATTCGAGGGTTCTTTGAGCCGTCGAGCATTCTTGTTTCTACCCTGGTGCTGACCCTGCGCCCAACCGGCCTGTTGCCGTTGGTGACCGACAGCCTGCCCATGCGCCTGCTGCCGCAGGAGATCATGAGCGGTTCGCCTGTGCGTAGCCGCGATATCAGCCTGGGCGACGATCCTGGCATCAATGGCGCGCTGTGGGACGTCAACCGTATCGATATTACCGCGCAGCAGGGAACCTGGGAGCGCTGGACCGTTCGCTCCGACATGCCGCAGTCGTTCCATATTGAAGGTGTGTCATTCCTGATCCGCAACGTGAACGGCGCGATGCCTTTCCCGGAAGACCGTGGCTGGAAAGACACCGTCTGGGTGGATGGCCAGGTCGAACTGCTTGTCTACTATGGTCAGCCTTCGTGGCCGCACTTCCCGTTCCTGTTCCACAGCCAGACGCTGGAGATGATGGACAGGGGGTCAGTGGGGCAGATGCTGGTCAACCCTGCGCCATAACCCCCGACATTCCCGGTTCGCCGGGAATGTTTTATGCCCGCCAGAAAAAGCGCGAGAAGAGGATCAGCACCGGATAAATTTCCAGACGCCCTAAGATCATCGCTGCGCACATCAACAGTTTAGCCTCTTCTTTTAATGTCCCGAAGGTGGACGCCGTCTCGCCAAAACCCAGCCCCATGTTATTGATACAGGCCGCTACCGTTGCAAATGACGTAAACAGGTCGTAGCCCATCAGATTGAGCGACCAGACAAAAAAGCCCGTAATCATCACGTAGAGGAAAAAGAAGCTCCATACCGAGCGCAGGACGCGTTCATTCACCACGCTTTTACCGACCTTTATGCTCAGTAGCGCGCGTGGATGCGCCAGTTGATTCATTTCCTGAATACTCTGTTTGAACATGATCAGAAAACGCAACGCTTTGATCCCGCCACAGGTCGATCCCACACAACCACCAAAAAAGCTGGCGCTCAACAGCAGGAAAATGGTGTGGGCAGGCCAGTGCGCGTAATCGGCCGTCGAAAGACCGTTGTCGGTCATCATCGAACTGGCCAGGAAGAAAGCATGAACCAGGCTATCCGTCGCGTTGTACATCCCCGCATGCCAGACCTGCCAGGCGGTAATGACAATAACCACCGCGGCGGCACCCAGAAAGAATTTGACCTCCGGGCTGCGGCGAATCGGTTTCAGAGTGCGTCTGACAATCGCGACGTACCAGAGGGTAAAGTTGAACGCGGAGAGCAGCGAAAACGCGCCGGCGACGAGTTCAATCGCGTGGCTGTCGTAAAAACCAATGCTCTCGCTGCGGGTGGAGAATCCGCCCAACGACACGGTCGAAAGCCCGTGACAGATGGCGTCGAAAAAAGACATTCCCGCCAGCCAGTAGGCCAGGGTGCAGGCCGCGCCCAGCGCGAAATAAGTTACCCACAGCGTACGCGCGGTATCGGCAAGGCGGGGAGTCAGACGCTCCTCTTTGAACGGTCCTGGCATCTCTGACTGATAGAGCTTCATGCCACCGATACCCAATAGCGGCAGCACCGCGACGGCCAATACGATGACGCCTAAGCCGCCAATGAAATTTAGCTGAGCGCGGTAATAAAGGTATGACTTAGGCAGGGCGCTGACTTCCCCGATCACCGTTGCTCCGGTAGTGGTTATCCCGGAAACCCCTTCAAAGAGCGCGTCAGCAAAGGAGAGCTGGAGCCCGTCATCCATCCATAGCGGCATGGCGCTGATCAATGAAAACAGCAGCCAGAACAGCACAATAATTACGAAACCGTCGCGGGTACGCAGCTGAATACCGGCATGACGGGTTGCCCTCCACGTTAGTCCACCTAGGCTGAAAAAGGTTAAAAAGGTGGTTAAAAACGCAAAATAGGTCCGCTCTTTATTCAGCAGGGCGATGACCATTGGCGGCAGCATCGAAAGGCTGTACAGCAGAACCAGAAAACCGCAGAGGTGAAGGACAACCCGCAGCTGAGATATATGTAACGAATTGTTGGACTTCACAACAGAACTCCGTGCAAGAACACATTCCGGGGACAACACACCGGAAGATATAGTGGATATTATGATCCAAAATTAACAGGGCGCTGTATTTTAACGACTTCCACGAATATCTGTCTGCTTCATGCATCCTTTTCTTCAAATCTGGCGGATGAACAGCGTATAATCCCGCTCCTTTTGTTTATTTTTTCTTCGGAAGCATTATGAGCGCAATTTCCCTGATCCAGCCGGATCGTGACCTCTTCTCCTGGCCCCAGTACTGGGCAGCCTGCTTTGGACCGGCACCGTTCCTGCCTATGTCCCGGGAAGAGATGGACCAACTGGGCTGGGACAGCTGCGACATCATTCTGGTCACGGGCGATGCCTACGTTGACCATCCGAGCTTCGGCATGGCCATTTGTGGCCGTATGCTCGAAGCACAAGGCTTCCGTGTGGGGATCATTTCTCAGCCAGACTGGAACAGCAAAGACGACTTTATGCGTCTGGGTAAACCCAACCTGTTCTTCGGTGTGACCGCCGGCAACATGGACTCGATGATCAACCGCTATACCGCTGACCGTAAGCTGCGTCATGACGATGCCTATACCCCGGATAACGTGGCGGGCAAACGTCCGGACCGCGCCACCCTGGTGTATACCCAGCGCTGTAAAGAAGCCTGGAAAGATGTACCGGTGATCCTGGGCGGCATTGAAGCAAGTCTGCGCCGCACTGCGCACTACGATTACTGGTCAGATACCGTTCGCCGTTCGGTACTGGTGGATTCCAAAGCCGACATGCTGATTTACGGTAACGGCGAGCGTCCGCTGGTGGAAGTCGCACACCGTCTGTCACAGGGGGAGCCGGTGAGCAGTATTCGCGACGTGCGTAATACCGCGATCATGGTGAAAGAGGCGCTGCCGGGCTGGAGTGGGGTGGATTCCCGTATTATTGATATGCCGGGCAAAATCGACCCGATCCCGCATCCGTATGGTGAAGATTTGCCGTGTGCGGATAACAAGCCGGTTGAGCCAAAGAAAGCGGAAGCGAAGGCTATTGTTGTGCAGCCGCCACGCCCGAAACCGTGGGAAAAAACGTATGTGCTGCTGCCGTCCTACGAGAAGGTAAAAGCTGACAAAGTGCTCTACGCGCATGCGTCCCGTATTCTGCACCATGAAACCAACCCGGGCTGTGCCCGCGCATTGCTGCAAAAACACGGCGAGCGCTATATCTGGATCAACCCGCCAGCGATCCCGCTGTCAACTGAAGAGATGGATAGCGTCTTTGCACTGCCGTATAAGCGCGTGCCGCACCCGGCATACGGTAACGCCCGTATCCCGGCGTATGAGATGATCCGCTTCTCGATCAACATCATGCGTGGTTGTTTCGGCGGGTGCTCGTTCTGCTCTATTACCGAGCATGAAGGACGCATTATCCAGAGCCGCTCTGAAGATTCGATCATCAATGAGATCGAAGCTATTCGCGATACCGTACCGGGTTTTACTGGCGTGATCTCCGATCTTGGCGGCCCAACCGCCAACATGTACATGCTGCGCTGTAAGTCGCCGCGTGCAGAGCAAACCTGCCGTCGTCTGTCCTGTGTCTATCCGGATATCTGCCAGCACATGGATACCAACCATGAGCCGACAATCAATCTCTATCGCCGCGCTCGCGATCTGAAAGGTATCAAGAAGATCCTGATCGCTTCCGGAGTACGTTACGATATCGCCGTGGAAGATCCGCGTTATATCAAAGAGCTGGCGACACACCACGTTGGCGGCTATCTGAAGATTGCGCCAGAGCACACCGAAGAAGGCCCGCTGTCGAAAATGATGAAGCCGGGCATGGGCAGCTATGATCGCTTTAAACAGTTGTTCGATACCTACTCTAAGCAGGCAGGGAAAGAGCAGTACCTGATCCCTTACTTCATCTCTGCCCACCCGGGTACGCGCGATGAGGACATGGTGAACCTGGCGTTGTGGCTGAAACAACGTCGATTCCGTCTGGATCAGGTGCAGAACTTCTACCCGTCACCGCTCGCCAACTCGACGACCATGTATTACACCGGCAAAAACCCGCTGAGTAAAATTGGTTATAAGAGTGAAGACGTGGTGGTGCCGAAAGGGGATAAACAGCGCCGTCTGCACAAAGCGCTGCTGCGTTATCACGATCCGAAAAACTGGCCGCTGATCCGTCAGGCGCTGGAAGAGATGGGTAAAAAGCACCTGATTGGCTCGCGTCGCGACTGTCTGGTACCGGCTCCAACCCTGGATGAAATGCGCGAGGCGCGCCGTCAGAATCGCAATACGCGCCCGGCGTTGACCAAGCACACGCCGATCGTGCACCAGCGTTCGAATGGTGGGATGACGGCGAAGAAGCCAGCCAAACGTAAAGCGTAAAATAAAAACCCCGGCAAGCCGGGGTTTTTTTTATCTATCCGCCAAACTGATCCGGGTCTGGCCCAAGCCGTTTGCCCTTATCCAGTTTCGCAATCTCACCCAACTCATCTTTATCCAGGCGGAAATCCCAGACGTCGAAGTTCTCGGCGATGCGCGAAGGGGTGACCGATTTCGGGATCACCACCAGGCCGTTATCCAGATGCCAGCGAATCACAATCTGTGCCGGCGTCTTACCGTATTTATCCGCCAGGTCGCGAATAATTTTCTGATCAAATACGCCTTCACCACCCTGAGCCAGCGGACTCCAGGACTCGGTCTGGATTTTATGCGTGGCGTTCCAGGCGTGAAGCTGGCGCTGCTGCATCAGCGGGTGCAGCTCGATCTGATTGATGACAGGAGCGATACCTGTCTCGTCGATCAGGCGCTGCAGGTGGTGAACCTGGAAATTACAGACACCGATACTTTTCACCCGCCCCTCTTTTTGCAGCTCAATCATTCCTTCCCAGGCATCAACATAATGGTCGATAGCCGGAACCGGCCAGTGCATCAGCCAGAGATCGATGTATTCGAGCCGGAGCTTGTCCAGGCTTTCCTGCAGGGCTTCGCGGGGGCGCTTTTGATCGTCGTTCCACAGTTTTGTGGTGATGAATAACTCATCGCGGGGGACGCCAGCGCTGGCCAGTGCCTTACCCACGCCGTCTTCGTTTTTGTACGCAGCGGCGGTATCAATCGACCTGTAGCCGACTTCCAGGGCTTTATGAATGGCGGAGACGACCTCGTCGTTACCGGCTTTCCATACACCTAGCCCCAGTTGGGGCATCACGTTGCCGTCCTGCAGCCTGATTACGGTTTGGTTTGCCATTTTTCCTCCTTCAGGTGCGCATCGCCGGAGGGTTCCTCCGGCGATGGGTTGTGCATTAAGTCTGGACGAAATGTCAAAAAACGAAAGTCGGGAGGACAAAAACGCTTAGCGTGCCGCTTCGTAGATACGACGGCTCACGTCCAGCGTGATGTCGCCATGCTCACCCAGGTGGGTCATGCCGTGTTCTTCCAGTTTTGCCAGCAGGGCAGGGATAGAGCTGCCATCCAGGCCGTAGCCAGAGAGACGCGTTGGCACGCCCAGGCCTTCGAAGAAGTTGCGGGTCGCTTCGATGGCGGCATCAATACGCGCATCGTCAGAACCTTCGGTAATGTTCCACACGCGCTCAGCGTATTGCAGCAGTTTGGCGCGTTTGGTATCACGTTTTTCGTTCCACAGCGCAGGCAGAACAACGGCCAGCGTCTGAGCGTGATCCAGACCGTGCATTGCCGTCAGTTCGTGGCCCAGCATATGGGTTGCCCAGTCCTGAGGCACACCCGCACCGATAAGGCCATTAAGCGCCTGCGTTGCCGCCCACATCACATTGGCGCGAACATCGTAGTTTTCTGGCTCTTTCAGCGCCTTCGGACCTTCTTCAACCAGCGTCAGCAGAATGCCTTCTGCGAAGCGATCCTGAATTTTGGCATCCACCGGGTAGGTCACGTACTGCTCAACGGTATGCACAAAGGCGTCGACCACACCGTTAGCCACCTGACGTGCAGGCAGGGTGTAGGTGTAAACCGGGTCGAGGATGGCGAAAACAGGCTGAACATGTTCGTTCATAAAGGCCTGCTTATCACCCGTAGTTTTGCGGGAGATCACGGCACCTTTGTTGGATTCAGAGCCCGTGGCTGGCAGAGTCAGTACGGAGCCCATCGGGATAGCGCTTTTCACGTCGCTGCCACGGGTTTCCAGGATATGCCATGGGTCGATACCGTCAGCGTAATGTGCCGCTGCGGCGATGAATTTGGTGCCGTCCAGCACAGAGCCACCGCCAACGGCCAGCAGGAAGGTGATGTTCTCTTCGCGGGCGATTTTCACTGCGTTCATCAGCGTTTCGTAAGACGGGTTTGGTTCAATACCGCCGAATTCACGCACGTCCAGACCTTCCAGGGCACTGTAAACCTGATCCAGCACGCCGGTTTTTTTCACGCTGCCGCCACCGTAGGTGATCAGTACGCGGGCGTCAGCAGGGATCTGTGCGCGCAACTCGGCAATAGCGCCTTTACCAAACAGAATGCGGGTTGGGGTGTGGAGATTAAAGTTGTTCATTGCTCGTTCCCTTATGTGGGTGAAAAATCGTGGTGGCGCGAAGGCTACCTGATGCTGCACATTGTGGCTGTCCGGGGCTATCCTCTCAATGCACATTCCTGCCGATGTCTTGCCCATTTCTACAGAGCGCTGGAGAAAGTGCGGAAAAGCACGCACACTATCAACGTCGGAAACCGTATCCGGAGTAACGTAACATGAACCGTGAAGCGATCTGTCATCAGCTCACAATGCAGATTAAGAGACTGATAGATAATGAAAATGGTGTCAGCAATTTGCTGCCGGACATTCGCCTGCTCTACGGTACCCAACCCGGGACGCGTACGCCGGTCATGTATCAGCCCGGCATCGTTTTTCTCTTTTCAGGCCATAAAATTGGCTATATCAATGAACGTGTTTTCCGTTACGACACCAATGAATACCTGCTGCTGACAGTACCTTTACCCTTTGAATGTGAAACTTTCGCGACAGAGGCCGTTCCGCTGGCTGGTATTCGCGTCAATGTCGATATTCTTCAGTTGCAGGAGCTGCTGATGGATATTGGCGAGGACGAGCTTTTCCAGCCATCAATGGCATCAAGCGGGATTAACTCAGCGACATTATCTGAAGAGATCCTCTGCGCCATTGAGCGTCTGCTGGACGTGATGGAAAGGCCGCTGGATGCACGAATTCTCGGCAAGCAGATTATCCGCGAGATCCTCTACCATGTACTGCTGGGGCCGGGTGGGGGGGCCTTACTTGCGCTGGTGAGCCGACAGACCCACTTCAGCCTGATAAGCCGCGTGCTAAAACGTATTGAAAGTCAGTACACGGAAAACCTGAGTGTCGACCAACTCGCTGCAGAAGCGAACATGAGTGTCTCGGCGTTTCACCATAATTTTAAGTCGGTCACCAGCACTTCACCGCTGCAATATCTCAAAACCTACCGTCTGCATAAGGCGCGGATGCTGATGATCCACGATGGTATGAAGGCCAGCGCGGCGGCGATGCGGGTGGGCTATGAAAGTGCGTCGCAGTTCAGTCGGGAATTTAAGCGCTACTTCGGCGTCACGCCTGGGGAAGATGCGTCACGTATCAGAACCATGCAGGGAGCGTGACGGGGAAGCGTAGGCCGGGTAAGCGGTAGCGCCACCCGGCTTTTGTTTATGCACTGCAGTACTTTTTCTTAATCACTACCGCAATGGTCCCTACCAGCCCTGCCACCAGCAGGAAAATCGGCAGCACCATCAGAAAGGTCATCACCTGATCTTCGTGGTGTTTTACGAACGGGATCATATTCAGCGCGTAGCCGAGCGTCGTGACCACACCAACCCACAACAGAGCGCTCAGCCAGTTGAAGAACTGGAAGCGGCGGTTCGACAGACCAGAAATGCCGGCCATTGTTGGCAGAAGCGTGCGAACAAACGCCAAAAAACGCCCGGCCAGCAGTGCCAGCAGGCCGTGTCGATCAAACATGCAGGTCGCACGTTGATGATATTTATGCGGTAACTGCGCCAGCCAGCTTTTCACGACGCGCGTGTTTCCAAGCCAGCGGCCCTGCAAATAACTCAGCCAGCAACCCAGACTGGCTGCGGAAGTGAGGATCACCATCGTTGGCGTGAAGTCCATGACACCTTTGCCGATTAACGCCCCGGCAAGTAAAAGCAAACTGTCACCGGGTAAAAATGACGCTGGCAGTAATCCATTTTCCAGAAACAGAGTCGCGAACATCACGAAATAGACGATACCTAAGACGTGAGGGTCCGCCAGCGCGGCAAAATCGTGTTGCCAGAGCGCTGCGATAATATCTTGAATAACAGCCATGGACTTTCCTGTGGAACAGCAGATATAGAGCTATTGTACTCCTTTATTTGCGCTTCGGGTTTGATCCCGGGCGCAACTAATGCGGACTTTTCTGGTGGCAATGTTCACAAAAACGTCCAGGGAGTACATTTTCAGCCAGCACTCTACACGATACGTTCAAACCCTGCTGTTAAATCCGCAATTAAATCGTCTACATTTTCTAAACCGATATGCAGTCGAATCAGGGTTCCGCTGAAGTCCACTTCGCCGCCGGGACGTAAAGCCGCAATCTGCTCCGGTTGGTTAGGCAGGATCAGGGATTCAAAGCCGCCCCAGGAGTAGGCCATGCTGAAGAGGGTAAAATTATCCAGATAGTTTGCCAGTTCGTCATTATCCAGCCGTTTTTTAAGAACGAATGAGAACAAACCGCTACTCCCCGTAAAGTCACGTTGCCAGTATTCATGACCTTTGCTGCCCGGTAACGCCGGATGGTTGACGCGTTCAACCTGCGGGTGTTGCGCCAGCCATTCGGCTATTTTCAGGCTGCTTTCGTGATGCTGACGCAGGCGCACACCCAGAGTACGGATCCCGCGGCTGGTCATGTAGGCGGTGTCCGCATCCACCATTTGCCCCATCAGGTAGGCATTTTCACGCAGTTGATCCCAGCAGCGTGCATTGGATACCGCAGTGCCAATCATGCCGTCAGAATGGCCAATCAGGTATTTGGTCGCCGCCTGAATCGAGATATCAATGTCGAATTCCAGTGCTTTAAACAGCACGCCAGCCGCCCACGTGTTGTCGATCATGATGATCGCCTCTGGCGCTTTGCTGCGAACCGATTTCACGATAGCCGGGACGTCGTGGACTTCCATGGTGATAGACCCTGGAGATTCCAGGAACACAATGCGCGTGTTTGGCTGAATAAGTTCTGCGATGCCTTCACCGATCAGCGGGTCGAACCAACCGGTTGTTACGCCGAGCTTACTGAGGATTTTGGTACAGAAGTCCTGGCTGGGTTCATAGGCGGTGTTGGTCATCAGGATATGATCGCCTTGTTCCACAAACGCCAGAATAGTATTGGCGACGGCTGCCGCCCCACACGGGAACAGCGCACAGCCCACGCCGCCTTCCAGTTCGCACATGGCCTCCTGGAGTGAAAAATGGGTTAGCGTGCCACGACGACCATAAAAAAGTCCGCCTTTTGCGCGGTTACGCGTGGCGATTTTTTTCTCCTCAACGGTATCAAATACCAGTGAGGAGGCTCGTTGAATCACGCTATTGACCGATCCCCGAGTGTATTTCTTGCTGCGTCCAGCCTGTACCAGCGTGGTATCAAGATGCTTCTTTGTCATGTTCGCTAACCCTGTTTTTATACGTCTGGACGTCCAGACTACCACGATTGTAAAAAACTGCACCCGGATGCTTATCGAATAAGCAGAAAATATTAGCAAAAAAACGCATAAGAAATTTTTACTGCGTAAGCGCAAGGAAAGTGAGCGAAAATTACGGCACCATGTAAATACTAATGAGAACTACTATCAATTCGACGACGTTTTGATATTATTACGTTCAGATTTTGTGATTTGCGTCCTGGAGATACAGAGTGGGTAATAATTTGATGCAGACGGATCTCTCCGTTTGGGGCATGTATCAACATGCTGACATCGTGGTTAAGATTGTGATGATCGGCCTGATTCTGGCGTCCGTTGTCACCTGGGCTATCTTCTTCAGCAAGAGTGCTGAGCTGCTTGCGCAGAAGCGTCGCCTTAAGCGGGAGCAACAGCAACTGGCTGAAGCCCGCTCTCTGGATCAGGCTTCCGATATGACCTCATCCTTCCACGTAAAAAGCCTGACCACCCTGTTAGTTAATGAAGCTCAGAATGAGCTGGAACTTTCCGCTGGCAGTGAAGATAACGAAGGTATTAAAGAACGTACCGGCTTCCGTCTGGAGCGTCGTGTTGCTGCTGTTGGGCGACATATGGGCCGTGGTAATGGTTATCTGGCGACGATCGGTGCGATCTCTCCTTTCATCGGGCTTTTCGGTACGGTCTGGGGCATCATGAACAGCTTTATCGGTATCGCGCAGTCTCAAACTACCAACCTTGCGGTGGTTGCGCCGGGTATCGCGGAAGCGCTGCTGGCGACGGCAATCGGTCTGGTTGCCGCAATCCCGGCTGTGGTTATCTACAACATCTTCGCGCGTATGATTGGCAGTTACAAAGCTACTCTTGGTGATGTTGCCGCGCAGGTTCTGCTGCTGCAAAGTCGCGATCTTGATTTGAATGCCAGCTCGGTTAAGCCGGTGCATGCGGCGTCTAAACTGCGCGCAGGTTGATGCTATGGCGATGCGTCTGAACGAAAATCTGGACGATAACGGCGAAATGCATGAAATCAACGTAACGCCGTTTATCGACGTTATGCTGGTTCTGCTGATTATCTTCATGGTGGCAGCGCCGCTGGCGACGGTGGATGTGAAGGTGAATCTACCCGCTTCTTCCAGCCAGCCACAGCCGCGCCCGGAGAAGCCAATCTATATCTCGGTAAAAGCGGATAAATCCATGTTCCTCGGGAACGACCCGGTGACGGCCGACTCAGTCATCCCGGCGCTGGATCAGCTCACTGGCGGCAAGAAGGACACCACGGTCTTCTTCCGTGCGGATAAAACCGTCGATTATGAAACCATGATGAAGGTAATGGACACACTGCATCAGGCGGGTTATCTGAAGATAGGACTGGTCGGCGAAGAGAAAGCGGCCTCGAAGTGATAAAGAAGCTGGCGAAAGCCGGCTTTTTTTAGGTCTGTCGGTTTATGTTTTTTTGTTATCTGTCGGTGCGGTAGGGGAAGTTGCCAGCGCATCCTCATCAAGCGCAACGCAGGTGACGTTTGAGGTACGGTACTCACCGTCTGACAGCTTGCGCGTCAGACGCAGGGTGGCGATTTCTCTGGCAAGCAGGTACTGATAATTGGCCTCAAGACGTCCGAGAAGCTTCTCTTTCAGTTCTGGCCGCTGTTCAACGATGGCGTTCATCACCGCACCGTAAATTTCTTCTTTCACCTGTAGCGGATAAATTTCGCGGCGATTCTGCCATTTCAGACGGACCAGCGTGGCCGGGATCGATACCAGGTCTTGTGTAATACGCGTCATCTCGGTATTTTTTGTGGTTCGCAGTGCCTCGAGATTTTGCTTTAAGATAAATTCATCACTTTTTTTATCATCTAAAGTCAAATAAACGTCGTTGTTTTTAATTTCTTTCACGTTAATCTTCCCCCAGGTTATAAAAAATTGGGTTGTTTTTTTCGCGTGTAATTAAATTAAGCCAAATTTCATTGCCCGCTTCATTAATTTCTTCGGTTTTCTCGGCCATTATTTGACTTAGTTTCTGGGCATCTATTTCACCTTCGGCTTGCAGGTCATTCAACAGATGGACAAAGGCTTCAATTTTTATAGCGCGAAATAAGCGGTCCTTTATATGGCGATCGTGCTCTTCCAGTAACATATTACGTGATTTCCCTGTTTGGGAAACGCCAATTAATATGTCAGGCTCGAAATCGGAGAGCTTTCTTTTTCCCTGAGTGAAACTCGCCTCTTTTTCTGCTTCCGCGGGTTGCTGTTCCACAGACGCAATGTGGTACTTAGCCGGGACGAGATAGTCGGGCAGCATTTTTAATTTCCTTTAATTTCAACAGGGTGGGGTTGGTAAAGGCGTGAGATTCGTTGACAATATCATGAGGCAATTTTAAAATCAAAAAAAATGGAGCCTACCCATGAACAGCATCTTTTACACGGTCATCACATTACTATTACTGACCGCTGGTGTTCTTTTATTGATGCAGGAATTCAATAAAACGAAAGTGTCGAAAGACACCAGTGAACCACCGCAACCTGAGCGGATGACAAAAGAGGAAGGGGAAGATCATTTCTCCGTATTGATGAACTCAGTTACGCCTGTTTGGTACTGGCGAGTGAACCATGAATATATCGACTTTTTGCATGCGACAATTAAACGCATGAAAATGTCGGAAATTAATGATACGCCCGGACTGTTTGAGGCTCAGCGTCGCTGCAGCGACCTGAATTCAGCAGTGTATAAATATTATGATAATATCAAAAAGCGCTGTCTGAACGGTGAGAAGGTGTCATATTCCGACCTCGACGTATTAAATCTGCGTCAGTGTTTTCGTGAGTTCAGTCTGGAAGCCTACCCTGAGCTGGTGGCGCTTGTCTGGCCGGAGTATGCGCGTCCGGAGGTTAACCCGGATAACGTCTGAGTGACGTACCGTTGAGTTATTGCAAACAGTCAGCGCCGTTGCGATATACTGGGCGCTGGTTTCTTTTGCAAACAGGACTTTATGGAACGCTTTTTTGAAAATGCCATGTACGCCTCTCGCTGGATACTGGCTCCCGTCTATTTTGGCCTTTCGCTGGCGCTGATCGCACTGACGATTAAGTTCTTTCAGGAAATCTGGCATGTTCTGCCGAACATTTTTTCCATTGCTGAAGCGGATTTGATTCTGGTTCTGCTGTCTCTGGTGGATATGACGCTGGTGGGCGGATTGCTGGTGATGGTGATGTTCTCCGGTTATGAAAATTTTGTCTCCCAGCTGGATATTGATGAGCGTAAAGAGAAGCTCAACTGGCTGGGCAAAATGGATGCCTCGTCGCTGAAGAATAAAGTGGCCGCGTCGATTGTGGCGATCTCCTCTATCCACCTGCTACGCGTATTTATGGACGCGAAAAATGTCCCGGATAACAAACTGATGTGGTACGTCATTATCCATCTGACGTTTGTGTTGTCAGCGTTTGTTATGGGGTATCTGGATAAGATCAGTAAGAAGTAAAGTATTGTCCCCCTCGGCCTACGGGCTGAGGGGGCGAAAAAGATCTATTTATCCGATGATGCCTGCCACAGGTTCAACTCCCCGTCCGCAACATGTCGATCAATCCTTTCCAGTTCATCTTCGCTGAAGTGCAGGTTATCCAGGGCCCGAACGTTTTCTTCGATCTGTGCCGGGCGACTTGCACCGATCAGCACTGAGGTGACGCGTTCATCCTTGAGCAACCAGCTTAGTGCCATCTGCGCCATTGTCTGTCCGCGGACATGGGCCATTTCACTCAGCAAACGCAGACTGTTGAGATTGGCTTCGGTCAGCATTTTTTCCGTCAGACCGCGCACCTTTTTACCTTCGCGCTGCATGCGAGAATCTTCAGGGATCCCGTTCAGGTATTTGCCGGTAAGCAACCCCTGCGCCAGCGGGGTAAACGCAATGCAACCCGTCCCGTTTTTCTTAAGCGTATCCAGCAGGCCGGTGTTATCTACCCAGCGGTTGAGCAGATTGTAGGATGGCTGATGAATAAGCAGCGGAATTTTCCACTCCTGCAACAGGTCCGCCATTTTCTGAGTGCGCTCCGTTGAATAGGATGAAATCCCGATATACAGCGCTTTACCGCTTTGCACTGCATGAGCCAGCGCCGCGGCGGTTTCTTCCATCGGCGTGTTTTCATCGACGCGATGGGAATAGAAAATATCAACATACTCCAGACCCATCCGCTTCAGACTTTGATCGAGACTGGCAAGCAGATATTTGCGCGAACCGCCTGACCCATACGGCCCCGGCCACATGTCGTAACCCGCTTTAGTGGAGATAATCAGTTCGTCGCGATAGCCAGCAAAATCCTCCCGCAGAAGGCGGCCAAAATTTTCTTCCGCACTACCCGCTGGTGGGCCGTAGTTATTGGCAAGATCAAAATGGGTAATACCGAGATCGAAGGCTTTACGCAGTAGCGCGCGCTGGGATTCGAGAGGGTGTATGTGGCCAAAGCTATGCCACAAACCAAGCGACAGTGCTGGCAGGCGCAAGCCACTTTTTCCACAGTAGCGGTACTGCATATTTTCATAGCGGGCGGGGTTAGGGGTTCAGGACATGATGTCTCCTTTCTTATCGTTGAATTTTCGAAACAACGTTTTCATTCTGAACTTATCACAACACAAATGACATAACTAAGCGCGGGGATAATGGTTAATGACAGCTGTGTGACCAATGAAGCCACGCTAATCAAAAATGATCACAAAACGTTATAATTTCCCCGGTTCCTGCCGATAACGAGAGAAGTACTCGCCTCTGGGCGAATTCACCCTCACGGCAAGGAAGACTTATGAATATGCTCCGTAATTTCACGATCCGCTTCGTCATGCTGACGATCCTCGGGATCTTTTGTTTAATGTGGGCGGGTGTTGGTCTGTACAGTACCTGGTCCCTTTCGCGTGTTTCGGATGGCAATGACGTGGATCGTCAACTGGTCAAACAGATGACGGTACTCAGTCAGGGTAATGATCAATATTTCCGCTTCGTGACCCGTTTGAGCCGTGCGATGGAAGTCAAAGCCGCAGGTGGCACGCCGGATTTAGCCTCTGCCCAACAGGCTCTGGATAACATGGGTAAGAAACTCGCCGAGATGAAAGCGATCTCGCCAGGACCGATGGATGAACAGATTTCTGCTCAGGTCATCGGTACCTGGCAGGCGCTGCTTGATCAAGGTGTCACGCCGCAAATGCAGCAGGCGAAGCTGGAGACTCTGGATGGCTATCGCCAGCAGGCCAATAACGTTACCCCACCGCTAAGCCGCGCGTTTGGTGCCGCAGCTGAGAACTTTAACAACGCGGCCGCGAAGGCGCTCGACAGCACCCGTGTGGTGGTGGACAACCTGACCAGTATGACCCGTACGGTGATTATCACCGCCACCATTATCGGCCTGCTGATCCTGCTTTTCACCGACCGCTACCTGGTCGCGATGCTGGTCAAACCGCTGGGCCGCATTCGCCAGCAGTTCCGCCAGATTGCCCAGGGCGATCTCAGTCAGCCAATTGAACCCTTCGGCCGCAACTGCGTGGGACAGCTGGTTCCTTTGTTGAGCGCGATGCAGGACAGTCTGCGCGAAGCGGTCAGCACGATCCGCTCCGGCAGTGAAAATATCTGGCGCGGTGCGACGGAAATCTCCAGCGGTAATAACGATCTCTCTTCCCGTACCGAAGAGCAGGCTGCTGCACTGGAAGAGACGGCTGCCAGCATGGAACAACTGACTGCAACTGTGACACTGAACGCGGAAAGCGCGCGTCAGGCAAGCCAACTGGCAGATGTGGCATCGACCACCGCCAGCCGTGGCGGCTCGCTGGTGGAAGAAGTGGTGACCACCATGAGCGGTATTTCAGAAAGCTCGAAGAAAATTGCTGAAATCACTAACGTTATCAATAGTATTGCCTTCCAGACCAATATTCTGGCACTCAATGCGGCCGTTGAAGCGGCGCGCGCGGGTGAACAGGGCCGTGGTTTCGCCGTGGTGGCGGGAGAAGTCCGTAACCTGGCAAGCCGCAGCGCCAACGCGGCAAAAGAAATTGAAGGGCTGATCGCTGATTCCGTTACCCGCGTAGAGCAGGGTGCCCAACTGGTGGGTGACACCGGTACCACCATGGATGCGATTTTGCGCGACGTGACGGAAGTGACGACCATTATGAAGCAAATCGCTTCCGCCTCTGAGGAGCAAAGTAAGGGCATTTCTCAGGTCGGGATTGCCATTACGCAGATGGACGGTGTTACCCAGCAGAACGCCTCGCTGGTTGAAGAGGTTTCTGCGGCAGCGGCGGCGCTGGAGCGCCAGACCGAAGAGCTTCAGCGCTCGGTGCAGAAGTTCCGCCTGACGGCATAACACTATGTTGCAGGGTCGCCTGGTGCGGCCTTGCATTTTCTTGTGCTGTTCTCGGTATCTGCCAGCGATTGATGAATTTTACGAGAATCGTTCAGGGATATGGCGCTATTGATAAGCGCACAGTGTGGCCGGGATATCATTCATGCCGGGCAACACGCAGTGTCGCCCGGCGAGATCTTATCAGTGCGTCGCTTCACCAATCAGCGCGCCTGTACCCGCGCCAACGGCCGCACCTTTCAGCACGTTATTGCCTGTCACCGCAGCCGCGCCCGCGCCAACCACAGCACCTACGGCACCGCCCTTACGTGCGTCTTTGCCTTTTTCGCCGTTTTTGAACATCGCCCCCGTGCCTGCACCAACGACGGCGCCGCCAACGGTTGATTTCAGATCTTTGCCCGTGGCTGCGCCAATAGCCGCGCCTGCTACCGCGCCGGCAGCTGTTTTGTCGATGGCCATTCCCGAGGTAGAAAAAATGAGAGCGCTGATAACCAGCGTTGTTTTAATAAGTTTCATAACAGATCCTTTGTGACTGCTGTCGGTTAATTCGTCGTGTCTCACCGTCTGGTGTGAGAAAAACGGACAAATAGTGCCAGCAATATAGGGTCAGCCTTTAGGCTAATCATGCCCTGGGAAAGGATCCTTGCAGCCGGGCGGTGACCCGCCCGGCCAGTCATCATGCCTGACGTTTGTCTTCAGTATGGGTATCGAAGTCACTCGCAGCGTGGCGTTCGTGGAGCTGCTCGTTCAACTCACCGCTGGTGCGGTTCACGATACGTCCACGCTTCACGGCTGGGCGATGTGCAATGTCTTTCGCCCAGCGCTGAACGTTGGTGTACTTCTCCGCGTCCAGGAACTCGGCGGCGTTATATACGCTCCCCAGCGCGACGCAGCCAAACCACGGCCAGATTGCCATATCGGCGATGGTGTATTCTTCACCTGCCACGTAACGGCCGCGGGCGAGTTGTTTATCCAGCACGTCGAACAGGCGTTTGGCTTCCATGGTGAAGCGGTCAATCGCATATTCAATTTTCACCGGCGCGTAGTTGTAGAAGTGGCCAAAACCACCGCCGAGGAACGGGGCGGCCCCTTGCAGCCAGAACAGCCAGTTCAGGGTTTCTGTGCGGCCTGCAGGATCTTTTGGCAGGAAGTGACCAAATTTTTCTGCCAGGTAAAGCAGAATGCTACCGGATTCAAATACGCGCGTCGGTGGGGTCGTGGAGTGGTCACGAAGCGCGGGTATTTTCGAGTTTGGGTTCACCTCAACAAAGCCGCTGGAGAACTGATCGCCTTCGCCAATGCGGATCAACCACGCATCGTACTCGGCCCCTGTTACGCCCAGCGCTAGCAGCTCTTCGAGCATAATCGTTACTTTCTGACCGTTCGGTGTTCCCAGGGAGTAGAGCTGAAGCGGATGAGAACCCACAGGGAGTTCTTTCTCATGTGTCGCACCGGAGATGGGACGGTTGATGTTGGCAAATGCACCGCCGTTGTTCTTTTTCCATTCCCACACTTTCGGTGGCTGATACGTGTTGTCTGACATGTTGGCCTGCCTTTTGAGTGATGTGTTGAGGCAGTGTAGCAGGTGATAGAGGAACCGTTTAACGATGTGAGCGTAATGGGCAGGGCAGGTGTATGATAAATCCACCTCTGTCAGGTTAATTACAACGTGCAGACGACGACAACCCTTTAAAAAAATTGCCGCCTGCCTGTTTTAGGTTGGATACATGCGTAAAGGAAAGTTAAGCAGTGACGCGCCATTCGGGACGTTATTAGGCTATGCGCCGGGTGGCGTGGCGATTTACTCCTCAAATTACGGCAGTCTTGATCCGCGTAAGTACCCGGAAGATGCGGATTTTCGCAGCTATATCGGCAACGAATACATGGGCCACAAGTGGCAATGTGTTGAGTTTGCCCGCCGTTTCCTGTTCCTCAACTATGGTTTCGTTTTTACCGATGTCGGCATGGCGTGGGAGATCTTCTCCCTGCGCTTTTTGCGCCAGGTGGTGAACGATAACATTCTGCCGTTACAGGCGTTTGCCAATGGTTCGAAACGCGCGCCGAGAGCCGGAGCGCTGCTTATCTGGCAAAAGGGTGGGGAGTTTCATGAGACCGGCCACGTTGCGGTGATTACCCAACTTCTGGACGATAAGGTCCGTATCGCGGAGCAGAACGTCATCCACTCTCCGTTGCCGCTTGGGCAGCAGTGGACGCGCGAGCTGCGTTTGAGTGTCGAGAACGGGTGCTACACCATTCATGACACCTTCACCGACACTGAAATTCTCGGCTGGATGATCCAGACGGACGACACCGAACACAGCATTCCCCAGCCGGAAATCGACGGTGCGCTGTTAAAAATCAGCGGCGCGCGGCTGAAAAACAAACGTCAGTTCGACGGTAAATGGCTTAACGAAAACGACACGTTGCAGCAGGCATATGTCCGCGCGAACGGCCACTTTATCAATAAAGATCCCTGCCAGTACTTCACCATCACGGAAAGCGCCGAGCAGGAGCTGATCAAAGCGACTAACGAACTGCACCTGATGTACCTGCACGCGACCGACAAGGTGTTGAAAGACGACAACTTACTGGCACTTTTCGACATCCCTAAAATTCTCTGGCCACGTCTGCGTCTCTCCTGGCAATGGCGCCGTCACCACATGATTACCGGTCGTATGGATTTCTGCATGGATGAGCGGGGCATCAAGGTTTACGAGTACAACGCTGATTCCGCATCCTGTCACACTGAGGGTGGGTTAATCCTCGAAGAGTGGGTCAAAAACGGTTACCGCGGCAACGGACACAATCCGGCGGAAGGGTTGCTGGAAGAGCTGACCGGGGCGTGGAAACACAGCCATGCGCGTCCGTTTGTGCACATCATGCAGGACAACGATGTCGAGGAGGATTATCACGCGCTCTTTATTCAGCGTTCTTTGTTGCAGGCCGGGTTTGAAACCAAAATTCTGCATGGGCTCAGTGCCCTGAGCTGGGATGCAGCCGGACAATTGATTGACGACGAAGGCCGTCACGTGAATTGCGTGTGGAAGACCTGGGCGTGGGAAACCGCAATCGAACAAATCCGCGAGGTGAGCGAAACCGAGTATGCCGCAGTGCCGATCCGTACCGGGCATCCCGAGGGTGAAGTCCGGCTGATCGACGTCCTGCTGCGCCCGGAAGTTCTGGTGTTTGAACCGCTGTGGACGGTTATTCCCGGCAACAAGGCGATCCTCCCGGTGCTCTGGCAGCTGTTCCCGAATCATCGTTACCTGCTTGATACCGATTTTGAGGTTAACGACCTGCTGAAACAGACCGGCTATGCCGTTAAACCGATTGCCGGACGCTGCGGCAGCAATATCGATTTGATCAGCCCTGAGGATGAGCTGCTGGATAAATCCAGCGGCAAGTTTGTCGACCGCAAAAACATCTACCAGCAGCTGTGGTGCCTGCCAAACGTTGATGGCAAACACATTCAGGTTTGTACCTTTACCGTGGGCGGTAACTACGGCGGTACCTGTCTGCGAGGTGACGACTCGCTGGTGGTGAAGAAAGAGAGCGATATTGAGCCATTGATTGTGGTGAAAGATGAATAGCCTCCGCAGAACGTAAGCAAAGATCCGCAAGCGACCCTTGCGGATTTTTTTATCCGTGAGCGAAACCTTCAGGCGTTAGCGTGCGAACTATTATTCATACAGCACCTTTTTCCCTGATGGAGCCGACCATGAAACGTTTGAAAACCTTGTCAGCCGCCGCCGTTTTGAGTCTTTCCCTTTTCACCCTGAGTGCTCATGCTGCCCTTGAAGCGGGTGCGAAAGCGCCAGATTTCAGTCTGCAGGGCGCGCTTGGCGGTAAACCGCTCACTTTCTCCCTTCAGCAGGCGCTGCAGAAAGGCCCGGTGGTGCTCTATTTCTTCCCGGCGGCCTTTACCAAAGGCTGCACCCTTGAGGCTCATGCTTTCGCTGAAGCGACGGATGACTTCAGAAAACTGGGCGCAACTGTGGTGGGGGTAACCGCCGGCAACGTCGATCAGGTGGATGAGTTCTCGAAGCTGGAGTGTCGCGATAAATTTGCCGTTGCGGCTGATCCTGGCGCGAAAGTGGCAGCCGAATACCAGACGTTGATGCAGATGAACGGTAAAACGGTGTCTGATCGTACTTCATTCGTTATCGCACCGGATGGCAAGATCCTGATGAGTTATACCGATCGCAACCCTGACGAGCACATCCAGAAAACCATGGATGCCGTGAAAAAATACGCAAATTCGCATTCGTAATTTAGCCGCCGGGGTTTGCTATGTTAACAGCGATGCTGGCCGCCTTTGTGGGCGGCATTATTCTCAACTTCATGCCCTGTGTCTTTCCTGTTATCTCCCTTAAGGCGTTAGGAATTTTACGTCATCAGGGTGATACCCGGAGCGCGAGCACCGAAGGGCTTGGGTTTCTGCTGGGTGTGATTTTTACCATGCTGGTCTTAGCAGGCGTATTGTTGGCGTTACGGGCGGGTGGAATGGCTGTTGGCTGGGGGTTCCAGCTTCAGTCACCGCTGGTGATTGCTGCACTGGCGCTGGTTATTCTGGGAGCGGCACTGAACCTGCTCGGTGTGTTTGAGGTGGGGTTATCACTGCAACGGGCAGGGGAAATTTCGGTCGGGCGCGGCGCGTTTACCCGCTCGGCATTAACTGGCGCGCTGGCGATTGTGGTCGCGACACCATGCTCTGCACCCTTTATGGCCGGGGCGGTAGGGTATGCACTGGTGCAGACCCCGGCCGTTTCGCTGGGTATTTTTCTCGCGCTGGCACTCGGGTTCGCCGCACCGTTTACGCTGATCTCACTCTTCCCGGTCATTGCCGAACGCTTGCCCCGCCCTGGTGCCTGGATGGATATCCTCAAGCGTGGGCTGGCGTTCCCAATGCTCGGTGCCTTCGCCTGGCTGGTGTGGGTACTTACACAGCAGGCAGGTACGACGGCGTTGGCAGCCATGCTTGCCAGTGCGGTGGTGGTGAGCTTTGCGGCGTGGCTATATGGTATGGCACAGCGCAGACGCTTTACCGGTCAGCCCTATAAAGCGCTGCTGGCGGTTACCCTGGTATTGTTTATTGCGGCTATCGGCCCGCTGCCAGGTGTGATGCGCACTCAGGTCTCTCAGCCGGAAGTGCTGAGCGCAGAAAACATCACACGGGTAACGTGGTCACCGCAGACGGTTGAAAAAATGCGCGGGCATGGCAAAGCCATTTTTGTGGATTTTACGGCGTCGTGGTGTATCACTTGCCAGGTGAACGAGCGAACGTCACTCTCAACCGCGGCGGTAAAACAGGCCCTGGCCGAGACGGGAACCGTCTATATGGTGGCGGATTCCACCAGATTTAACGCCGATATTGATGATGCGATGAATACCTTCGGGCAGGGCGGGTTACCTCTCTACGTGGTTTATCCCGCAGATGGCAGCGCACCGAAAGTGCTTCCTCAGGTACTGACGCCCTCAATTGTCGTAAACGCCCTGAATCAGGCATCCGGTAAAAAAGCATGAGGTAACTGCCATGGCGAAAAATGGATAGCGGTTTAGCGCCGCGTGAAGCCTGGCCCGCGCTAATGGCTCGCGCTCAGGAGGGCGATCGCGAGGCTTATACACAGTTGTTACGGGCGATCGTCCCGGTGATCCGGGCGATTGTTCGCAAGCAGATTGCCGACAACGTGCTGGTGGACGACGTTATTCAGGACGTTCTGTTGACGGTTCACCGGGTGCGGCATACCTACGATCCAGCCTGTCCTTTTTTGCCCTGGTTGATGGCTATCGTCCAGGCCAGAACCGTTGACGCATTACGCCGACGTGGCCGTCACTGGTTACGTGAAACGGATGATGGGCAGATTGCAGAGGAGGTCTCTGACAACACCCCGGAAGATGCAGAAAGGGAAGAAGAGCTGGCGATGATATTAGACCAGCTTCCTTCGCGTCAGCGCCAGATTGTGGAGCATATCCATCTACAGGAAATGAGTCTTGCGGAGGCTGCTGCTCGTCATAATTTAAGCGTTGCCGCCGTGAAATCGTTACTACACAGAGCACTAACCAACCTTCGCCGGATGGGAGCGAACCATGGCCGATCATAATCTTTTAATTGCAAAACTCAGTCAGGATGCCAATCCGATACGTCGGCCCTGGGCAAGCAACCGACGCGTTGTTGCATGGCTGCTGATGGCACTGCCGTGTGGCTGGCTAAGCAGTCTGGTGTTTCAGCGAGTGGCGACAGACTGGACGCAATCCGGCGCAATACTTGCGGCGTTTCAGCTTATTCTGGCATTTGTCATGGGGACACTGGCAATTCGCAATGCGTTTCTGCTGAGTATTGCCGGACGTAAGCTGTTGGGCTGGAAAGGGTTCGCACCGTTGATTGCACTCTGGCTGGGGGGCGCGGTGTTAAGCCTTGGACGGACGCATGCTCAGGCCCATCATCCCGACGAGGTGAATTGCTATCTGTTTATGATGGCGGTGAGCACACCAATGGTCGCGATTGTGATCGCGTATTTACGCAGAACGCGGACGCTGTTTCCGTTGCGTACGTTAGCTATCGCTGGAGCGGGGGTGTCCTGTATGGCGCTGACGTTACTGTCATTTTGCCATCCGGTGGAGGTACATCCATTAGATTTTCTGCTGCATGTGGCGGCGGGAGTAACGATTGTGGTGACGACGATGGCTGTGGGATGGCGATGGGTCAGAGTAAAGTGAATTTAAACTCATCGACAGAGCGTGATTGCATCGCTCATAGCGATAATTTTCTTATATTCTTTCCGGTATTGTTCTGTTGGGACTATTGATTGATAGTTCCTGTGAATAATTTTGTGTGTATTTTATGATTTTATAAATGAATTAATAGTGCTCATCATGCTGGTTGTGAGGGCTATTTTAAACGTGCTTCGTCACTTCCAATCTCTCATTTTTCTTTAAAAGTACAAAATCAGATATTTCACGTATCCGGTGAGATTTTGCACGTTTCCGAGCTTAAGTGAAATCGATCACTTGCTGAACACCCTTATTCCATGGGGTTTGCAGGGTGTTATAGAGAAAATTCTTATAAATCAGAAAGATGATCTCTTTGTGGTAAACGCTTCTTTTGTAGCTTTTTGTTACATATTTTCGATTCCAGTCCTGAAGGGAACGTTCCTACACTCCAGTCATTGGGTCTTATCCGAAATTTTTTTATTTCAGAACAATACCCAAAATACAGTGTCGACATGCTGGTGAATAGAATGCGCTCGCTTTTAACTCCGGGATTTTGATTCTCGTCGGATTATGTGAACCAGGAAGATGTTCTGGCTGGGTTTGCCATTCTTATTAAATTCTCGCTGGTATTGATCGTTTTTATAACTCCATAGAACAGGGACAGCTATGTCTAACTCTTCCTATCAATCCGAAATTCCTAAGGCACGTATTAATCTAAAACTGGATCTGCATACCGGTGGCGCGAGTAAGAAAACGGAGCTGCCTCTGAAATTACTGGTGGCTGGCGATTTCAGTCATGGCCAGGAGTCCGCGTCATTATCCGAGCGTAAAAAAGTTAATCTGAACAAAAATAACTTTGACTCTGTGCTTTCCGAATATTCCCCAAAAGTAAATCTGACCGTCAAAAACACACTTGCCGGTGATGGCAGTGAAGACAATATCAGCCTGACATTCCAGAGCATGAAGGATTTCACCCCGGAACAGGTCTCACGACAAATTCCACAGCTGAAGGCGATGCTGTCCATGCGCAATTTGCTTCGTGATTTAAAAGCAAACCTGCTGGATAACCAGGCATTCCGAAAGGAGCTGGAAAAAATTCTCCTCGACCCGGAATTGAGCGCAGAACTCAGAACTGAGCTGTCTGCTCTGGCTCCAAAACAGCCATAACGGTCACGTTGTTTTAACGGATTAATAAGGAAGATGTTGATGTCTGTAAAAAATGAGAATGCCGCTGGTGGCGAGAGTGTGGTGCTTGAACGTCCTGCAGCAGGTGGGGTTTATGCGTCTCTGTTTGAGAAAATCAATCTGAACCCGGTGTCTGAACTGAGTGCACTGGATATCTGGCAAGATGCGCAGGCGATGTCGGATGCGACCGCTGATGAACGTCTAACAGCCGGGATGCAGGTGTTTCTGGAGTGCCTGACAAAATCGGGTTCGAAAGTTGAAAAACTCGACAAAAACCTGATTGACCATCATATCGCAGAGCTGGATTACCAGATTAGTCGTCAGCTTGACGCTGTCATGCACCATGAGGACTTTCAGGCGGTAGAAAGTTTGTGGCGCGGTGTTAAATCCCTTGTCGACAAAACCGATTTCCGCCAGAACGTGAAAGTCGAACTGCTTGATATGTCTAAAGAAGATCTGCGTCAGGACTTCGAAGACAGCCCGGAAATTATCCAGAGCGGATTATATAAACAGACATACATTGATGAGTATGACACGCCGGGTGGAGAGCCGATTGCTGCGCTGATTTCCGCTTACGAATTTGACGCGTCTGCGCAGGATGTTGCCCTGTTGCGCAACATCTCAAAAGTCTCTGCAGCCGCGCATATGCCGTTTATCGGCTCTGCAGGTCCGAAATTCTTCCTGAAAGATACCATGGAAGATGTCGCAGCCATCAAAGACATTGGTAACTACTTCGACCGTGCGGAGTACATCAAGTGGAAATCGTTCCGCGAGACGGATGATTCCCGTTATATCGGCCTGGTGATGCCACGCGTGCTGGGTCGTCTGCCGTATGGCCCGGACACTGTGCCGGTGCGCAGCTTCAACTACGTCGAGGAAGTGAAGGGCCCGGATCACGACAAATACCTGTGGACCAACGCCTCGTTTGCCTTTGCATCCAACATGGTTCGCAGCTTCATCAACAATGGCTGGTGTGTACAAATTCGTGGCCCGCAGGCCGGTGGTGCCGTCCAGGACTTACCAATCCATCTGTATGACCTGGGCACCGGTAATCAGGTCAAGATCCCGTCAGAAGTGATGATCCCGGAAACCCGTGAATTTGAATTTGCGAATTTGGGGTTCATTCCTTTGTCCTACTACCGCAACCGCGATTATGCGTGCTTCTTCTCGGCGAACTCCACCCAGAAACCGGCGCTGTACGACACTGCTGATGCTACCGCCAACAGCCGCATCAACGCCCGTCTGCCGTACATCTTCCTGCTGTCGCGTATCGCACATTACCTGAAGTTGATTCAGCGTGAAAATATCGGCACCACTAAAGATCGTCGTCTGCTGGAGCTGGAACTGAACACCTGGGTTCGCGGTCTGGTGACAGAAATGACCGATCCAGGTGATGAGTTGCAGGCATCACACCCACTGCGCGATGCGAAAGTGGTGGTGGAAGATATTGAGGATAACCCGGGCTTCTTCCGCGTGAAGCTGTTTGCTATCCCGCACTTCCAGGTGGAAGGGATGGACGTCAACCTGTCACTGGTTTCCCAGATGCCGAAGGCGAAATCATAAGCTAAGGCAGGAAGCCAATGAGAACGGAACAACCGTTATGGGGCAGGGGCGTTATGGTCTCTCCCCAGCACTTCCAGCAACAGGCCGCGTATGCGGCCTGGTCCGCGGAATGCATTGCCCGACTGGGGCTCTCCCAACCCTGGGGGATGATTGATGCCACTTTCGAACCGGATGCACTGAAACTGGGCCGCCTGCAGGCCCGTCATTTGCACATCCGTTTCCCGGACGGCACGTTGATTGATACCGAAAATGCGGACGCCCTGCCTCCGGTGCTATCGCTCGAGGGTGAATCGCATAACGTGGTGGTAGTTCTGGCTCTCCCGCTGCTACGGGCCAACGGCGGGAATTGCCTCAAACCCGATGAAGTGGCTGAACGTCCGGTACGTTATCGCCAGTGCTGGCGGGATGTCCGCAATACTTTTGGCGAAGATTCCCGTCAGATTGCTGTGATGCAGCCGGAGCTGACCCTGCGCTTTGCCCATCAGACCAACAGCGATTATCTGACCTGCCCGGTAGTCCGTCTGCAGCAAGACTCTCAGGGAGCATGGTTGCTGGATGAAACATTTCTCCCACCGCTTCTGAGCATTCAGGGTAGCCGCTGGCTGGTAACCCAGCTTGAGCAACTGATGTCTCAGTTGCGCATCCGGCTGAGCCGGCTGATGGCGATGCGTCGTGAAAGCAATGAACGTATGGCCGATTTTGCCGTGGCCGACGTGTCCCTGTTCTGGTTGCTCAATGCTCTGAACAGTGCAGAGCCAGTTCTTGGACAGTTTCAGCGACACCCGCAAAGTCCGCCCGAGCGTCTGTATCCGGAGCTGGCAAGGCTTGCGGGCAGTCTGCTGACCTTCTCGCTGGAGCACCAGGTGAGTGCTATTCCGGTCTGGCAACATGAGCAACTGAATAATGTCTTCCCGCCGCTGTTTGATTTGCTGGGTGACCTGCTGGAAGCCAGCCTGCCGTCGCGGGTGGTAGCTATTGAGCTTGAACATGATGCCCGACTTCACTTCTGGCAGGCCCGTCTGCATGACCCACGTCTGCGCGAAGGAGCGGATTACTACCTTTCCGTACGTTCACCGATACCGGTGGCGCAGTTGCAGGAGCAGTTCCCGCGGCAGTGCAAGGTCGGCAGTCCCGATCATGTCAGGAGTATCGTCAATTCATCACGGGTGGGTGTACCTCTAATGCCACTCCGTCATGTACCGGCAGCCATTCCACTGCGCCTGGAAAACCAGTATTTCAGCCTTGATGCCTCTCATCCTCTGGCCACCGAAATGCTTCAGGGTGGCACCTGTATGTTTTACGTTCCGGGCATGCTCGGCGAGCCTGAACTTGAACTCTTTGCGGTATTGAGAACATGAGTGAGCCTAAACGCAGTTCTGCTGCGTCCATTGATATTGATGCCCTGCTGCAGGACACCTGGCTGCAGGTGATCAGCCTGCGCCACGGTCCGACGTTCCAGGATGGAGAAGGGCGCACCTTGTGGGAGCGTTGCATTGCTGATGTCGAGCGTGTGCAGCGTGAGCTGAAAGTGAGCGAACTCGATGAAGCCAGTTGTCAGCATATTCTCACTGCGCAGTGTGCGCTGCTTGATGAAGCGGTTAAAGGTCGCGGTGTGGAGGATGATGCTTGCGTGCAGTGGTATGACATTCCCCTGCTGGGGCACTTCCTCGGCACCATGGATGCCGGTGATACGCTGTGCGATCGGATGCGTGATGTGCTGCGCGAACCGGCGCCTGACCACGCTGTTGTGACCTGCTTCCAGCGGGTCATGATGCTGGGTTTCCTCGGCAGTTTTCGTTCTCTGAACGATCCGGAGCGCCAGAAACTCATCAACGCACTCAGTGAACATGTCACGCCATTCAGCTACCCACAAGCTCATCCGGTTCTGGTGGAAAGCCTTACCGGACGAGGAATGGGTGGTTGGCTGGCGTCATGGCCCGTGCGTATCGGCCTGAGCGTGGTGGTTGTCGCCGCACTCTGGTGGGGACTGGATCACTGGTTGGATCAGACGCTGTTGGCCCTTCTGCCGGGAGCCGTGAAATGAGTCCCGCACAACAGCGCGGGCTTGCGCTGTGGGCCGCCCTGCTGAGTGCAGTGGTCTGCCTGGGTTTCCTGCCGGGCAACCGCCTGGGTTCTGTGCTCACTCTGCTGGCGTTACTGGGGCTAATCCTGGTGCTCTGGACTGTTGCCTGTCGTCGTTCGGGGCATGACGACCCCCTGTGTCTGGATGACCTCCCCGAGGCCACTTACCGTCAGCCCGTGGTGCTGGTCTGTGGCGATCTGCCGCTGGCATGTATGCAGCAGTCACCGGTGCTCACTGTCACGCAGGGATGCTGGATCCGCGTGGAGGATCATCAGGATCTGGAGCAGGTTGCTCGCCAGGTACTGGAGTTGCGCCCTGACTGGGGTTGTCAGTTGTCGGTGATGGTCAGCGTCTGTCCTCAGAAACACATCGATAGCGAAGTCCTGACCAGTCGTCTGCTGGCTTTGCGTTGGCAAATCAGCCGATTGCGGAAAGAAACAGGTCATTCTGTGCCGCTGGTTCTGAATGGTCAGATTGGCAGCGCGATGACGAATGACTTGCTCTGGCAGGCGGCTATCTCAGGGGAAGGCGTGAGAGTCTGGCGTGAGTCTTCAGCGCCGGCCTCAATTGCTGCATGGGTCAGCACCGACGGGTCGCCTGCGATGCAGCAACAAGTGTTGATGAACAGTCTGATGGGTTGGTTCCATCAGCACGTCAAAGCTGTCTTTATGGATGAGAACCCCGATATTCCTGTAATTACACCTGTTGCGGTTCTGTGGGGTATGGGACCAATCCTTGCCGGAAGTCTGGCCACATCGGCCTGGACGGCGTGGCTTTCTCGTCACACTGCAATGCAGCAGGTGGCGGGATGGCAGCCGATAGGAACGGACAGTACGGTTATCTCCCCGTTCCCGGATTTTATCCTGCCACTGCTGCCCGAAGGGCGAGGCCTGACGCCGCGTGGGCGAACCTGGCGTTGTGCACTTGGTCTTTTCACGCTGGCGGCGATTGCGGCGCTGCTCAGTAGTGGCTGGAACAATCGTCAGTTGCTGCAGCGTGTGAGCTTCGACATTGCCCGTTACGACCGTATCCCGATACATGATTTCGGCCCAAAAGCCGATGCCGTTGCTGTCCTGCGTGACGATGCTGCAGAGCTGGATGGCTGGGCGCGTAATGGCGTACCGATACGGATGAGCCTCGGTCTGTATCAGGGTGAGCGTCTGCGAATACCGGTGCTGGATGCGATCCGCTCTTATGTGCCACCGCCTCCGCCGCCTGAACCGCAGCCGAAACCCAAACCGGTACCAAAGATTGTCCGCCTCGACAGCATGTCGCTGTTCGATTCAGGCAAGTCGGCGCTGAAAGCCGGTTCGACCAAAATGCTGGTGAATTCTCTGGTCGGCGTGAAGGCGAAGCCGGGCTGGCTGATTGTCGTGTCCGGGCATACCGATAACACCGGCAATCCGCAACTGAACCAGACGTTGTCCCTGAAACGTGCCGAAGCGGTGCGTGACTGGATGCGTGACACCGGTGATGTACCGGAAAGCTGTTTTGCGGTGCAGGGCTATGGCGAGAGCCGCCCGGTCGCAACCAATGACACTCCGGAGGGCAGAGCGCTCAACCGCCGTGTCGAAATCAGTCTGGTACCGCAGGCCAATGCCTGTCAGATACCTGGCAAAACCCCAGCGTCATCGCAGGATGATGACGTATCACAATCAAATGGAGAGTAACTCTCATGGCAATTCCTGTTTATCTTTGGCTGAAAGACGATGGCGGCGCGGACATCAAAGGTTCTGTGGACGTTCAGGATCGTGAAGGCAGCATCGAGGTGGTGGCGCAGGAGCATAACCTGTACATCCCGACCGATAACAACACCGGCAAGCTGACCGGTACCCGTATCCACACCCCATTCCTGTTCACCAAGGAAATCGACTCCTCCAGCCCGTACCTCTACAAGGCTGTGACTACCGGTCAGACCCTGAAGTCTGCGGAATTCAAGTGGTACAAGATCAACGACGCGGGCCAGGAAGTTGAATACTTCAACACCAAACTGGAAAACGTGAAAGTGGTGAAAGTGAACCCTGTGATGCACGACATCAAGGATCCTTCTTTCGAGAAGCACAACCACCTCGAGCAGATCGAACTGCGTTACGAAAAAATCACCTGGACCTACAAAGACGGCAACATCATTCATTCCGATTCCTGGAACGAACGCGCTACTGCGTAAGTCGCATGCGGACAGGGCCCTGTCCGCAGTTTTTTGCTGAGTGCCTGTCTGAAACGGGCTTTCAGCAAAGAAAACCACAAACTGCCAGCCTGACCATATGCGCTTTGGTCCCCTTCACGGGAAACAGCGATGGGCGGTAGCGTGTCCAGGAACCGACAAAGAGAGAGATTCATGGAAAATCCAGCCATCCTGTTGCGACGTCTGAACCCTTACTGTGCCCGTGCGATGGAAGGCGCAGCGTCGCTCTGCCAGACCCGCGCCCATGCGGAAATTTTGCCGGAGCACTGGCTGCTGAAGCTGCTCGAACAGGGGGAAGGTGACCTGACGGTACTGGCACGCCGCTACGAGTGGGATATGGATACGCTGTGGCAGGATTTGCTCGGCTGGCTGGATACACTTCCCCGCTCTGTTCGCAGTCGCCCGCAGCTTTCAGACAGCATTCAGACGCTGATGCAGGAAGCATGGTTGATTGCCTCCCTTAATGGGGAAGAGCACATCCGCAGTGTGCATTTGCTGATGGCGCTGGTCGATAAGCCTAAACTGGCGCGCTGCGATGGTCTGTGGCCACTGCTGACGCTCGGGCAGAGCCAGCTGGAACGCCTGCGCCCGCTGCTGGATGCGCAGTCCGACGAGCGCCCGGATGTGCAACAGGAGGCTGAACTGGCACAAAACCACGGTGGCGAAGTGGAATTTGTCGGACGTCCTGTTGGTGCTGAGATAAGAGAAGGCGAACTAAGCCCGGCATTGCAGAACGCGCTGGATAAATTCACCCTCGACGTAACCGCCAAAGCGAAAGAGGGCAAGATCGACCCGGTGTTTGGTCGTGATACTGAAATTCGCCAGATGGTGGACATTCTCTCGCGGCGTCGCAAAAACAATCCAATTCTGGTGGGCGAACCTGGCGTCGGCAAAACGGCGCTGGTCGAGGGCCTGGCGTTGCGTATCGCCGAGGGTAATGTGCCGGAATCCCTCAAGTCAGTGGTACTACGCACACTGGATCTCGGCCTGCTGCAGGCGGGGGCAGGCGTGAAGGGCGAATTCGAGCAGCGTCTGAAAAACGTCATTGATGCTGTGCAGCAGTCACCAGTGCCGATCCTGCTGTTTATTGACGAAGCCCACACTATCATCGGTGCCGGTAACCAGGCCGGTGGTGCGGATGCCGCCAACCTGCTGAAACCTGCGCTGGCGCGCGGTGAACTGCGCACCATCGCCGCCACCACCTGGTCTGAATACAAACAATATTTCGAGCGCGATGCCGCCCTGGAGCGCCGCTTCCAGATGGTGAAAGTCGACGAGCCGGACGATGACACAGCGTGTCTGATGCTGCGCGGCCTGAAATCCCGCTACGCCGAACATCACAACGTGCATATCACAGACGATGCGGTCCGTGCCGCGGTCACACTCTCCCGTCGCTACCTGACCGGCCGCCAGTTGCCGGACAAGGCGGTTGATCTGCTGGACACCGCCGCTGCGCGCGTGCGCATGAGCCTCGACACTATGCCGGAACAGCTGACCCGCATTCGCGCGCAGATTACCTCTCTTGAAATGGAGAAGCAGGCGCTGCTGGAAGATATCGCAGTCGGCAATCAGAGCCACGGTGAACGCCTGAGCGCCATCGAGCAGGAAGAGAATGACCTTATCATCGGGCTCGACAAACTGGAAACCCAGTACGGTCAGGAATTGAGACTGACTGAACAACTGCTGGAATGCCGCCAGGATATCTCCCGCCAGAGTGAAATGCTCGCGCTGCAACAGGAGCTTAATGGCATGCAGCACAGCAACCCGCTGCTCTCCGTTGATGTAGACGTGCGCACCGTTGCCACTGTGATCGCAGACTGGACGGGCGTACCACTCTCCTCGCTGATGAAGGACGAGCAAACTGAGCTGTTAACCCTGGAAAACGAAATCGGCAAGCGCGTGGTTGGGCAGGACGTGGCGCTGACCGCCATCGCCCAGCGCCTGCGTGCGGCGAAAACTGGGCTTACGTCCGAGAACGGTCCGCAGGGCGTGTTCCTGCTGATTGGCCCGAGTGGCGTCGGTAAGACTGAAACTGCGCTTGCACTGGCAGACGTGATGTACGGCGGTGAAAAATCGCTGATCACCATCAACCTGTCCGAGTACCAGGAGCCGCACACCGTTTCCCAGTTGAAGGGCTCACCTCCGGGTTACGTGGGTTACGGTCAGGGCGGTATTCTCACTGAAGCGGTGCGTAAGCGCCCTTACAGCGTGGTATTGCTCGATGAAGTGGAAAAGGCGCACCGAGACGTCATGAACCTGTTCTACCAGGTGTTCGATCGCGGCTTTATGCGTGATGGCGAAGGCCGAGAAATCGACTTCCGCAACACCGTTATCCTGATGACCTCCAACCTCGGCAGCGATCACCTGATGCATCTGCTTGACGAACAGCCGGAGGCCACCGAAGCCGACCTGCACGAACTGCTGCGCCCGATTCTGCGTGACCACTTCCAGCCAGCACTGCTCGCCCGCTTCCAGACCGTGATTTATCGCCCGCTGTCGGAAGCGGCCATGCGTACCATTGTGGAGATGAAGCTCGCACAGGTCAGGAAGCGTTTACATCGTCACTACGGCCTGACCACGCATATTGATGAGAGCCTGTATGACGCCCTGACCGCAGCCTGCCTGCTGCCGGATACTGGTGCGCGTAACGTCGACAGCCTGCTCAATCAGCAGATTCTGCCGGTGCTGAGTCAGCAACTGCTGACCTATATGGCGGCGAAGCAAAAACCACACTCCCTGACGCTCGGCTGGAGCGACGAAGAAGGTATCTCGCTGGAGTTTGACCGTACACAAGGAGTGCACGCATGAGCAGTAATCCCCCAATCAGATTCAGCCATAACCACCACCTGCTGGCGGTGAAAGGCTGTGCGGCGGAACTCGATGTGCTGGCCTTTGAGGGCGATGAGGCCTTAAGTAAACCGTTCAGCTACCGCATAGAGTTCACCAGCTCTGACCATGCCATCAGCAAAGAGATGATGCTGATGAAAGCGAGCTCCATGACGCTGCAGGCCCCGGTAGACCAGGGTTATGGCATCAAAATACAGCAGCCGGTGCGGGTGCTTCAGGGGGTGGTCACGGGTTTTGAACGCCTCGGCACCTCGAAGGATGAAACTCACTACGCCCTGACCCTGCAACCGCGTCTGGCGCTGCTCGACCGTTCGCACCAGAACGCTATTTATCAGGACATGTCCGTTCCGCAGATTGTGGAAAAAATTCTGCGCGAGCGGCACAACATGCGCGGTCAGGATTTTCTGTTCTCACTCTCAAAAGAGTACCCGCGTCGTGAGCAGGTGATGCAGTACGGCGAGAATGACCTGCACTTTATCACCCGTCTGCTGGGCGAAGTGGGTATCTGGTTCCGCTTCACCACCGACAGGCGCCTGAACATAGACGTGGTGGAGTTTTACGACAGCCAGCAGGGTTACGAGAAAGGCCTGACCCTGCCGTCGGTGCCGCCGTCGGGCCAGCATTCCAAAGGCGTGGACTCGGTCTGGGGCATGGAATGCCATCATAACGTGGTGCCGAAACAGGTCAGCACCCGGGACTACAACTACCGTCAGGCGACGGAAGACATGAACACCCGGGTGGATGCGACCCGCGGGGATGCGACTACTTACGGTGATGCCTATCACTGGGCCGACAACTACCTGACGCAGGGCAGTGCGTATGACCGCAACCCGGCCCCGGAGTCAGGGGCGTTTTACGCCCGCATCCGTCATGAGCGCTACCTGAATGGCCAGACCCGGACGCAGGCCATCACCAGTTGTCCGACCCTCTTTCCGGGCCAGGTGCTGAAGGTCAGCGGCGGCTACGAAGTGGCTGAGGTGTTCAGCAAGGGTGT
>NZ_JAWUEI010000012.1:0-135071 GCF_036663495.1 Enterobacter sp. 342 | reverse complement strand
CGGTGGAGCTGCATGACAAAGTCATCGGGCATTATCTGAACATAAAACACTATCAATAAGTTGGAGTCATTACCCAAACGCACACAAAAATAACATTAAGATCAAATGGACATGTTTGGACATTCAACTCATCCCACAAATCATACTTTCAATAGATAATACCGATCATTATATTGATATTGATCGGTATAAAAAATATCGCCATTTGATTAATTTGGATCTCTTTATAGATAATTAGTCAGTTACTTCCTTTAATCCAATATGTTATGTAAGTATCCCTGCAAAACGCACCATTCACCTTTAGAGATCTTCCGACATACTGATTATGTCTTATGAGGAGAACGCCATGCGTAAAGCCCGATTCACCGAACACCAGATCATTGCCGTTCTGAAGTCCGCCGAAGCCGGACGTACCGTTAAGGATGTCTGCCGTGAAGCCGGTATCTCTGAAGCCAGCTATTAGAACTGGAAAGCGAAGTTTGGCGGTATAGAAGCGTCTGATATCAAGAAGATGAAAGACCTGGAGAATGAAAACCGGCGATTAAAACAGATGTTTGCTAATCTCAGCCGTTAATGCCGGGCACTGAAAGACATTATCGAAAAAAAGCTTTAAAACCAGCGATAAAGTGGGAGCTCGTCAGCTATCTGACGGCACAATTTGCCATAAGCATCCGCCAAAGCTGGTCAATAGACTTTATGCATGATGCACTCGTCTGCGGCAGGCGTTTCCGGACCTTCAATGTGGTGGATGACTTTAACCGTGAAGCCCTCGCAATAGAAATTGATCTGAATATTCCGGCGCAGCGGGTGATCAAGTGCTGGACAGGATAGTGGCGAACCGGGGGTATCCGCTGAAACTGAGAATGGACAACGGCCCGGAACTGGTCTCGCTGACACTTGCGCAGTGGACTGAAGAGCATGGTGTGGCACTGATATTTATCAAGCCAGGTAAGCCGACGCAGAATGCGTTTATTGAACAATTCAACCGGACGTACCGGACAGAAATCCTGGATTTTTACCTGTTCAGAACACTGAATGAAGCACAGGAAATCACGGAACGCAGGCTGAATGAATACAACAGCGAGCGTCCTCATGAATCCCTGAATAACCTGACGCCGGAGGAATACCGGCTGATAGTTGAAAGACCGGAACTCTCAAAAAGTGCGTGGAACTAAAACGGGTGTGCTTACACTGGGATGCTTACAAAAAACCACCAGTATTTTTATTGATACGAAATATTTAATACTGCAACTGCATTTGCTACACCAGCCGTGACAGTGCTTTTTGTCTGATAATATCGAGATGTAAACGACAAGGACTCAGTTCCTCCTGGGGAGGTTTTAACAGGTATAATCTGATTGAGTTTTAGAGGTGTTTCTCCATAAAGAATTTGGACACCAATACCTGTACTGCTCTTTTCTGATGTGGATAGCGCTAATATGGATGGATCGTTAGCCATGTCTGGATTTTGCGTACCTGTCAGGGTGACATTAATATTTGCATTTGAATCACAATTTAAACCGACGTGTTGTTCTGGAGATTTCTCTGAAACTGTGCCAACAGCGGTAAAAATGGAGGTTTGAACATTTCCCATATCAAAAGCCAGGGTAGTATTTGTCAAGGAGCAAGCAAGAGTGGTTATATTCGCTGAGCCTACAACAGAAATCGTTCCAGTTCCTGGATTGGAAGGATTGTTATTAGTGTTTGCATATGACGTTGCGATATTTCCCAACGTTACTACGCCTGAATCAGTTACATCATATTTGACAAGTCTTATCGCAATGCCTAACCCGGAATAATACCCTTGAGAGACAACTCCTGCATTCCAGTAACCTGAGTTAGGAACATCCTGGTATGCTGTTGAGGTAGGTATTGCTGCATAGTCAGACCAACCCGTCGTCCATTGATAATTATCCCAGGACATCCCTCCCCTCGTTTTAATGACATAGCCAATGCCTGCTACATTGGTCGCATACACCGGAAGCGTTAAGCCATCAACACTGGTAGTCATAGCTGTCGGATTTTTTGAAGCAGCTATATGAAACCATGGACCATCTCCAGGGTCAGTTGCACACCATGTGTAAGGCCACCAGTCTGCAGTGAACCACGAAGATAGCAATGTCCCTGAAGGAGCATCTCGCTGTACTGTATAATTCCCTGAAATAGAGATTGTGGTACTTGGCGACGGGTTACAATAGCTAGCATTCGCATGCCATGAGAAGAGAGCAAGTACCATTACCATGATTGCATTAATAAGTTTAGCCATTCCACCGCCACAAAAAAGTTATTTCTATTTATTTAGAATGCCCCCAAGAATAACCAAATACAAAGATAATAAAGTCCAAAATTAGAGCAATAAATTTTCAAATCTAAAATAAATAAAAGCACGGATAATGTCTCTAGTTAGCTAAATTGATGTATTGTGTGCGCTTTTTAGGTGCACTCAAGAGGCGGATTACACTGACGAAGCCGCATTCACCACCGTGCTGAGTGGTGTGGATACACTGCTGCTGATCTCCTCCAGCGAAGTCGGCCAGCGCGCCACTCAACACCAGAATGTGATTAATGCCGCCAAAGCCGCTGGCGGCGTCCGGCATTCCTTATGCCCTGCTGCGCAACGGCTGGTATACCGAAAACTATCTGGCGAGCGCACCGCCTGCTCTGGAGCATGGCGTGTTTATTGGCGCTGCGGGTGACGGCAAAATTGCCTCTGCCACACGTGCGGATTACGCTGCTGCGGCAGCAAAAGTCATCGCTGAAGAAGGTCATGCTGGCAAGATTTACGAACTGGCGGGTGACAATAGCTGGACACTGAGTGATCTGGCTGCAGAACTCAGCAAGCAAAGCGGCAAGAACGTGACGTATCAGAACCTGACTGATCGGTCGCCCAACCACTTCGCTGGCAGCCAGCGTCAGCGCTATCCTGTAATTGTTACGAACTGGTTATTTTTTGTGGCATCCCCTCGGGTCATCTTTGATAATGGAAAGATGACCCGTGAGGAGATTCAACGTGCAAGGTGTACCGGAACATTTTTTTGATGAGAGAGACAGTGCGCGCTTTCGCCATCTGGCGGAACTGCCGGGCCTTGAACTTTATCACGCGCATATTTCTGAATACGCCTTTGAGCCTCACACCCACGAAGCCTTTGGAATCGGCACCATTGAGACCGGTGCGGAACGCTTTCGCTATCGCGGTACCCAGCACCTCGCGTCTGAAAAATCCGTTGTCACCATGAATCCGGACGAGATCCACACTGGCGAGTCCGCCACCGAAGGTGGCTGGCGTTACCGGATGGTCTATATCGACCCCGATCTGCTGGAAGAGGTGACCGGCCTTCGCCACTGGTGGTTTAGCGATGCCACCCGTTATGACCCGCTACGCTCACAGCAAATCGGCAGGCTCATCTATGGTCTGTGGCATACGGACGACCCGCTGGCTCAAAAAGGGCTTTTGTTGGATCTCATTGACACTTTCCAGCCGCTCGCCCATCACGCGCCGCTGATCCACGAAGGCGCACACCGTTTCGAACGAGTACGCGAGTATCTGCACGATAACTATATGCACGCCCTGACGCTGGATGAACTGGCTAACGTTGTCTCGCTGAGCCCGTACCATTTCCTGCGCCAGTTCAAAGCCCACTTTCACGTTACGCCGCATCAGATGTTGATGGCCATCCGTCTGTGGCGGGCCAAAGCGTTCCTCACGCACGGTATGCCTGCAGCCGAAGTCGCCGCCGCAACCGGGCTAACCGACCAGTCACATTTAACCCGCGCGTTTACCCGTCGCTACGGCATTACCCCCGTGCGCTATCAGAAGCAGGTCACCCGGCGCTAAAGCGCAATCTCATACAATACGCGCCGCTTTGCCCCTCCTACACTGAGTACAGCGTAAATACCTGTGGATGGAAAAATGATTAGTGGTGTGTTGTATGCCCTGCTGGCAGGGATGATGTGGGGGTTAATCTTTGTCGGCCCGCTGATCGTGCCCGAATATCCGGCAATACTACAGTCGACCGGACGTTACCTGGCGCTGGGGCTGATTGCCCTGCCCCTGGCGTGGCTGGGACGCGCGCGTTTACGTCAACTCAACCGCAAAGACTGGGGTACCGCGCTGGCGCTGACCATGATGGGTAACCTTATCTATTATGTCTGTCTGGCGAGTGCCATTCAGCGCACAGGTGCACCGGTATCGACCATGATTATCGGCACACTGCCGGTCGTCATTCCCGTTTTTGCGAACCTGCTTTACAGCCATCGCGATGGCAAACTGGCCTGGTCAAAGATGGCTCCGGCGCTAATGTGTATCGCAATCGGTCTTGTATGCGTCAATATTGCCGAGCTGAGTCATGGGCTGGCAGATGCTGATCTGTGGCGTTACGGTTCCGGTATCCTGCTGGCGTTTATTTCCGTGGCATGCTGGGCATGGTATGCCCTGCGTAACGCACGCTGGCTGCGGGAAAACCCGGATAAACACCCGATGATGTGGGCGACGGCACAGGCACTGGTCACGTTGCCTGTCTCACTGGTGGGATATCTTGGTGCGTGCATCTGGTTAGGTCACCAGCAGCCAGAATTCGCCCAACCCTTTGGGCCGAGACCCTGGGTGTTTATTGGCCTGATGGTTGCGATTGCGGTGCTGTGCTCATGGGTGGGTGCGCTGTGCTGGAATATTGCCAGTCAGAAGCTGCCGACGGTGATTTTAGGGCCGTTGATTGTTTTCGAAACCCTTGCCGGGCTGCTTTACACCTTCCTGATGCGCCAGAGCGTGCCACCGTTATTCACAGCCTGCGGGATCGCGTTACTGGTCATCGGGGTGGTGATTGCGGTAAGAGCGAAGCCGGAAAAACCAATGGTTGTTCCGGCTTCGGAGAGTTAGAACGTTTCCCAGTTGGCCTCAGACGCAGCCGCTACGGGCTGCGCCTTTGGTGCATAGGTTTTCACCGGAGCCGCTTTGACCGTCTGGTTGCGGATAATTTTAAACACCGCCACCGCTTCGTTCAGACGTGCAGCCTGATCTTCCAGCGCTGCCGCTGCTGCCGCAGACTCCTCCACCAGCGAGGCGTTCTGCTGGGTGACGCGATCCATCTCTGCCACGGCCTGACCAACCTGATCAATACCACGGCTCTGTTCGTCAGACGCAGAAGCAATTTCGCCCATGATGTCGGTGACGCGAGTAACTGCACTGACAATTTCCGCCATCGTCGCGCCCGCTTCATTAACCAGCTGAGAACCTGCGTTCACGCGCTCGCCGGAATCATCGATCAGTGCTTTGATCTCTTTCGCCGCCTGGGCGCTACGCTGGGCCAGGGTACGCACTTCCCCCGCCACTACCGCAAAACCACGTCCCTGCTCGCCTGCACGGGCAGCTTCCACCGCTGCGTTCAGCGCCAGAATATTCGTCTGGAAGGCAATTCCGTCGATCACGTTAGTAATTTGCGCAATTTTGCTGGAACTGGTGGCAATTTCATCCATGGTACGTACCACACCTTCCACCACATGACCGCCCTTTTTCGCGGTTGAAGAGGCATCCAGTGCCAGACGAGAAGCCTGACGCGCGTTATCGGCGTTCTGTTTCACGGTTGCCGTTAGCTGTTCCATGCTGGCTGCCGTTTCTTCCAGAGAAGCGGCCTGCTGCTCAGTACGTGAAGAGAGATCGTTACTGCCCGCAGAGATTTCACCCGCCCCGGTGTAAATAGTATCAGCGCCTTGACGCACGACACCCACGGTATTCGCCAGTGACGCTTGCATCTCCTGAACGTTGTGCGCAAGGATCGCCATTTCGTTCTTACCGTCAGCCTGAATCGGCTGGGTTAAATCCCCTGCCGCAATGGCGCGAATGTGGTTAATCACCTCTTCCAGAGGCAGCAGCAGCACGCGACGCATGGCGATCCAACTGGAGATAATGACCACAATCACCAGCAGCATCACCGTCGAGAGGATCCACAGGATGCGTTTGTAGTCGCTTTCATTATCCCGGATGCCTTTATCAGTGAGCGCGGCCTGCGCTTCACGCCATTCACGATAAACCGACTGCATCGCGTTTTGTTTTTGCTCGGCATTCTGCTTGAACATGTCTTCCAGATTACCCTGGCTCAGCAACACGTTCATTTGTGCCAGCGTCGCAGAATAATTGCGGTACTGCTCCTCCAGACGATTAGTCAGGTTCTGATCCAGACCAGGAGTATTCGGCAAGGCATTGTATTTATCATAATGAACCTGTGCTTCAGTCAGCAGATTTTTAGCCGTCGTCACCAGCTCATTCAGCTGGCCGCCGTTAATTTGAGAGGCCATGCTGCTTTGCAGGCGCAACATCCCGCGGTTCAGGGTGACGCGGGCCTGGTTCAGACTGATCCACGCATCGGTAAACTCCGCCACATTCTTGCTGGAAAGCTGCGACACGGTGAAGTTGTCTTTATCGTTGTTCAGCGCGTTGATAAAGATACCGGCAGAGATCAGTTGCATAATGCCGAGCACAAGCAGCACCGAAATCAGAAGGGTGATAACTTTTATACGTTTAAACATGCGTTGCCTTTTTATATGCAGGTTTGTTTGACGTGGATATATCGGCAGGCGCGGCGGGTTGTTTACTGTTTCTACACCTTTAAAAACTTTCTAAACCACTTTCTTAAGTCCATTCAGGGAGTTAAAAAGAGATATTTTTTTGTGATCCGAATCTCATTTTCCCCCTTCCCTCTAAAGGGTTATAGCGCTCGCTTAAAGATGCATTTAATATGCATCTTATATTATTGATAACGAGGTAACTGCTATGGCCTATCGCGACCAATCCCTTGGCGAGCTGGCGCTCTCCATTCCTCGCGCTTCTGCGCTGTTTCGTAAATACGACATGGATTACTGCTGCGGCGGTAAGCAAACCCTGGCACGCGCGGCCTTACGCAAGGAGCTGGACGTTGAGGTGATTGAAGCCGAGCTGGCGAAGCTGGCCGAGCAGCCCGTCGATAAAGACTGGCGAACTGCCCCGCTCGCTGAAATTATCGACCACATCATCATGCGTTACCACGATCGTCACCGTGAACAGCTGCCGGAACTGATCCTGCAGGCGACCAAGGTCGAGCGCGTACACGCCGACAAACCTTCCGTCCCGCGCGGCCTGGCGAAATACCTGACTATGCTGCACGAAGAACTTTCCAGCCATATGATGAAAGAGGAGCAGATCCTCTTCCCGATGATCAAACAGGGAATGGGTAGCCAGGCGATGGGCCCGATCAGCGTAATGGAAAGCGAACACGATGACGCAGGCGAGCTGCTGGAAGTGATCAAACACACCACTGACAACGTTACACCGCCGCCAGAAGCCTGTACCACCTGGAAGGCAATGTATAACGGCATTAACGAAATGATCGATGACCTGATGGAACACATCAGCCTCGAGAACAACGTTCTGTTCCCCCGAGCATTAGCTGGTGAATAAAAAAGCCCGGTGGCGCTAGCGCTTACCGGGCCTACAACGTCCTCGAACGTAGGCCGGGTAAGCGTCAGCGCCACCCGGCAACATCCTTAACGCATGCCTGCCATACGTTTCTTACCGATAAACATCCAGCCCAGCCCCAGCGCGATAAACCACAGTGGCGTGACGATCAGTGCCTGACGGGTATCCTCTTCCAGCGTCAGCAGCACGATAACGAACGCGAAGAACGCCATACATACCCAGCACATCAGCTTGCCCAGTGGCATCTTGTAAATCGATTTCTCGTGCAGATGCGGACGCTGTTTGCGGTACACCAGGTATGAACACAGGATGATGGTCCAGACGAACATAAACAGGATCGCCGAAACCGTGGTAATCATGGTGAACGCGCCGATAACACTCGGGTTCACGTAGAGCATCACCACACCACCCAGCAGGCACATGCAGGAGAAAGTCAGACCTTTCGCCGGAACTGCGCGTTTAGACAGTTTTGCGAACGCGCTCGGCGCTACACCTTCCTGCGCCAGACCAAACAGCATACGGCTGGTTGAGAACACGCCACTGTTGGCAGAAGAGGCCGCAGAGGTCAGCACCACGAAGTTAATCAGGCTTGCTGCCGCTGGCAGCCCTACCAGAACGAACAGTTCAACGAACGGGCTCTTGGTTGGCACGACGGAGCTCCACGGCGTCACGGACATAATGATGACCAGCGCGAAGACGTAGAACATGATGATACGAACAGGAATAGAGTTAATGGCGCGCGGAAGAGACTTCTCAGGATCTTTGGTCTCCGCAGCCGTGGTCCCCACCAGTTCAATGCCCACGAAAGCAAATACCGCAATCTGGAAGCCCGCAAAGAAGCCGCTAATCCCTTTCGGGAACCAGCCACCATCATTCCACAGATGAGTAAACGAGGCCTGAACGCCCGTTGGCGACTGGAAGTGCGTGAGAACCATCACCAGCCCCACCACGATGAGCCCTACGATGGCCACGATTTTGATCATCGCGAACCAGAACTCCATCTCACCAAACATTTTAACAGTGGCGAGGTTCAGGCTCAGCAGCAGAACAATGACCGCCAGCGAGGCCACCCAATCCGAAAGACCGGGGAACCAGAACTGCGCGTACGCCGTAATCGCCACAACGTCCGCCATACCGGTGACGACCCAGCAGAACCAGTAGGTCCAGCCAGTGAAATAGCCCGCCCATGGCCCGAGGAGGTCAGAAGCAAAATCGCTGAAGGATTTGTATTCGAGGTTCGAGAGCAGCAATTCACCCATTGCACGCATCACGAAGAAAAGCATAAAACCGATAATCATATAAACGAATATGATCGACGGCCCGGCAAGACTGATAGTTTTGCCTGACCCCATAAACAGCCCTGTACCGATGGCGCCTCCAATGGCGATGAGCTGAATATGACGGTTCGTGAGATTGCGCCGTAGCGACTGTTCAGACGGCGCCTCTTCGTCGGCGACGACTTTGACCTGATCTACCATGTGATATTTTCCTGTTTATGCCTGTCTGTGTTGTTAAGGCTCTTCTGGCCTTTAAATACGTCAAAAAAATGACGGTCCCTTTGTAAGGGCTTATCGATATTAGGTAAGAATCGGCGGGATGAATACTATGATTTAGATATTATGTTAACAACATGTTGAAAGTGAGTGTCATATCACTCATACAGCGCGAAACAGTTCACAAAAATACACGCAACAGTTTCGTTTGCAAGATAAAATATTGATTACGTCGTAACTATAGGTTTTCACACTATTTTCCTCTCCCCCGCAGGAGAGAGGAAATAAGAAAAGTCGATTACAGAATTTCCAGCAGCTCGACTTCAAAGACCAGTGTGCTGAATGGCGGGATGGATGCACCAGCACCACGCTCGCCGTAAGCCAGGTTGTGCGGAATAGTCAGTTCCCATTTGGAACCAACTGGCATCAGAGTCAGCGCTTCGATCCAGCCCGCGATAACACCATTCACCGGGAATTCAGCCGGTTCGCCACGCGCAACAGAACTGTCAAACACAGTACCGTCGATCAGTTTACCGGTGTAATGCACACGAACATGGTCAGTGCGAGCCGGGATTGCGCCATCGCCCTGGTTGATCACGCGGAACTGCAGACCTGACTCCGTGCTGTTCACACCTTCACGCTCGCGGTTCTCTTCCAGGAATTTAACACCTTCTGCTGCCATCTCTTCAAAACGTGCACGACGTACAGCGTCAGCACGTTCGTGGATTTCACGCAGTGCACGGTGCACAACATCAACCGGAACGGCAGGCTGTTTGCCTTCCAGCGCATCAGCGATACCCGCCACCAGCGCTTCAGGTAACAGACCTTCCAGGCCGGATTCGCTCAGCTGCTGTCCTACCTGCAAGCCGATACCGTAACTTGCCTGCGCTTCGATAGTGTCAAAAGTCGGGGTGGTCATGGGATTTCCTTCCATCACATTTAAAGTAGCGGGCAGCATATCAGCCATGCCCTTATGGGTAAAACTTTGTCTGAAGTTAAGGTGACAAACCGCGACGAAACAGAAACAATAGAGACAACCAGGATTAATCCCGAACTGATGCCACGGATGTCGGGTTTGCTACGCCGTTCAGGCAGTTAGCAAACTATACTTCGGAGCACAGGATAAAAAATACGCGGAGCAGGAGGAGAGCCATGCCCGGGCGATTTGAACTGAAACCTACCCTGGCGAAAATCTGGCAGGCGCCGGACAATTTTCGCATCATGGACCCGCTGCCTCCTCTGCATCGCAGAGGGATCATCATCGGCGCGCTGATGGTGATCGTAGGCTTCCTGCTTCCTTCCGGCGGCGATGATGTCAATACCGCGCCCGTCACCCGTAATGCGCAGATGGACATTCAGTCGCAAACGCGGCCTCAGCCTGACGCGCAACCCATGCAGACACAGCTGGTCGCACCGTCTAACGATCCGGGCCAGGTCGCGCCTGTTCAGCCAGAGCCCATTCAGGATGAACAGCCGCAGGAACAGGCCTCTGCTGAGCCACAGACACAGCAGCCCACCGGTATCGAGCAGCAGTGGCGTTCTTATCGCGTAGAGCCAGGCAAAACTCTGGCGCAACTGTTCCGCGACCATAACCTGCCACCAACGGATGTGTATGCTATGGCGCAGGTGGAGGGTTCAGGTAAGCCGCTCAGCAACCTGCAAAATGGTCAGATGGTGCAAATTCGTCAGAATGCCAGCGGTGTGGTCACCGGGCTAACGATTGATACGGGAAATGGTCAGCAGGTGCTGTTTACCCGTCAGCCAGATGGCAGTTTTATCAGGGCACGTTAAGAACCCGGTTCTTTAAAAAGCAAAACGCCGGCACAAGGCCGGCGTTTCAACGTGAGCAGAGTAAAAAATTACTCAGCTACAACGTTAACAACCAGTTTAGCGAACACTTCGCTGTGAACCTGGAAGTCAACTTCGTGCTCACCAGTGGTACGCAGAACGCCGTTCGGCAGACGAACTTCGCTCTTAGCCACTTTAACGCCAGCAGCAGTTACTGCATCAGCGATATCGCGGGTACCGATGGAACCGAACAGTTTACCTTCGTCGCCAGATTTGGACGCGATGGTAACGGTGCCCAGTGCGTTGATTGACTCAGCGCGAGCGTTAGCAGCCGCCAGAACGTCAGCCAGTTTGGCTTCCAGTTCAGCGCGACGTGCTTCGAAAAACTCTACGTTTTTCTTGGTAGCTGGAACAGCTTTACCTTGTGGAACCAGGAAGTTACGAGCGTAGCCCGCTTTAACGTTTACCTGATCACCCAGGCTGCCCAGGTTTGCTACTTTATCAAGCAGAATAACTTGCATTACCTTATCCTCTTAAAGTCGTATTAATGGACCGTGCCCGATTACTGATGACGATCAGTGTACGGCAGCAGGGACAGGTAGCGAGCGCGTTTGATAGCGCGAGCCAGCTGACGCTGGTATTTTGCACGAGTACCGGTGATACGGCTTGGGACAATCTTACCGCTTTCGGTGATGTAGTTTTTCAGCGTTGCGATATCTTTATAGTCGATCTCTTGAACGCCTTCCGCGGTGAAACGGCAGAACTTGCGACGACGGAAATAACGTGCCATATGGCTAGTCTCCAGAATCTATCAAATCAATCTGCTCGGCATGCAGGACCATTTTGCTCAGACCGTTCTTTGCCTTGTGGCAAGAGATGAACCCCTGAACGATTACTGCACTACCGACCGTTAAACTGTGAGTAATGGCCTGGTTTTCGTGTCCGCTAATAATAACGGGCATTTGGCACCATGCCTGCCGGTGAAACCCGGCTTCCTCTTGCACAGAACGATGCTCAAGCACGAACTGGCAATGCGGAATTCCTGATGGACTGACCTTTCGAACGGGAGTCCTGCATACGATGCCGGACAACGCCAGACGGTTGGTCATCAGAAATTACTCTTCAGAATCCCCAGCATCAGAATCATCTGCGGTTTCGTTTGCGAAATCATCGCGACGCTCACGGCGCTCGTCTTTCGCTTTAACCATCGGAGATGCTTCGGTAACTGCGTGTTTAGTACGCATAACCATGCTGCGGATAACGGCATCGTTGAAGCGGAAGTTAGTTTCCAGCTCATCGATCACTTCCTGCGGTGCTTCAACGTTCAGCAGAACGTAGTGAGCTTTGTGCAGTTTGTTGATCGGATAAGCCAGCTGACGGCGGCCCCAGTCTTCCAGACGGTGGATCGTGCCCGCTGCTGCAGTGATTGCACCAGTGTAGCGCTCGATCATACCCGGAACCTGTTCGCTCTGGTCAGGATGGACCATAAAAACGATTTCGTAATGACGCATCGAATTGCTCCTTACGGATTATTCAGCCTCCTGTCTGGGTCAGCCGAGGCCCGGGGAGGCAAGGAACGTGTTAAAGGTCGGCTGAAAAATTGACGCGTCATAATACTTGCACGCCCCTGGAAACTCAAGCTGATTGCACAAATAATTCGCACAAAGCGCAAAGCTGGTCTAAGTGGGTGATTTAAAATTAATCACATCAGGAAGCGTTGTTTTTTTGAACAACTGCATCAGAAATGGTCACGCTTTCCCACCGAATGAGTGATTACACTTTAATCAGAGGTCATCTGAATTAAAGAAGGAGCATCACACCACTCTCTCACAGCACGCAGTCGTGGAGCGCATATCATGAAAAAAATCGTATTAGCCATAATGGCTGCGCTTTTGCTCAGTGCAAACGCGATGGCAGCCATCAAAATAGACAGCCGGCAGGCCAGAAACATGGATGATGTGCAAAGCTTGGGCGTAATCTACATCAATCATAATTTCGCCACTGAAAGTGAAGCAGATCAGGCTCTTAATAAAGAAACCGATGCTCAGGGGGCAACATACTATCACGTCATTCTGATGCGTGAACCCGGTAGCAACGGCAATATGCACGCCAGTGCAGATATATACAGATAACGTTTTAACGCTAGCACCAGGAAAGCCAACAAAGAGAACATAGCCATAGTTTGACTTGCCCCCTGCCCGGGGGCTTTTTTTGGTCTTTACTCACTTCTGCCCGTAATAGGCATTCGGGCCGTGCTTACGCATGAAGTGCTTGTTCATCAGGTAGTCATCAATACCCTGAAGCTGTGGGTTGATGTCGCGGGCAATCCACGCCATTCGTGCCACTTCCTCCATGACCACCGCATTATGGACAGCGTCGTGGGCATCTTTACCCCACGAGAACGGACCGTGCTGATACACCACAATGCCCGGTGTATGCAGCGGCTGACTCTCTCCCAGCGTTTCAATAATCACTTTACCGGTGTTGAGCTCGTACTCACCTTCCACTTCATCCTGCGTGAGTGCCCGTGTGCAAGGGATGTCACCAAAGAAGTAGTCTGCATGTGTTGTTCCCAGAGCGGGTATTGCCAGACCCGCCTGAGCCCAGGCTGTAGCATGCGTTGAGTGCGTATGCACAACACCACCCAGTGAAGGATAACGCCGGTAAAGCGCCAGATGTGTGGCCGTATCGGAAGAAGGTTTCCATTTGCCATCGACAACGTTTCCTTCGAGATCCACCAGCACCATATCGCCCACTTTCATAGTTTCATACGCCACACCGCTTGGCTTAATCGCGATCACTCCCCGATCGCGATCGATAGCACTGACGTTACCCCAGGTGAAGGTCACCAGGCCGTAACGCGGCAGATCCATATTGGCCTCAAAGACCTGCTGTTTGAGCTTAAGCATGTTCAACCTCCAGCATACCCGCCCGCGCCATTCGCTCACGCACCCAGTCGCGTGCTTTCGCCACTTCCGCAGCCGGGTCATCCGACGTTTCACTCCACATCTCAATCAGGTAAGGCCCGCAATACCCTGTCTGCTTGAGCGTCTGGAAGCACCGTTCGAAATCCACTACCCCGGTGCCGAACGGAACGTTTTTGAATACACCAGGCCGCGTATCTTTGACGTGAACCGCCACGATATGACCTATACCTGCCTGCAATTCCATCTGCACGTCGTTATCCCATGCCGACAGGTTGCCGATATCGGGATAGAGCTGGAACCACGGATTATTCAGATAGTGTGCGTAGCCCAGCGCTTTGCTGATCGAGTTCATTAACGGATAATCCATGATCTCCATCGCCAGCGTCACCTGCGCACGGCTTGCCATCTCGACGCTCTCTTTCAGGCCATCACGGAAACGACGGCGCGTTTCATCGTTGGCTTCCTGATAGTAAACGTCATAACCCGCCAGTTGGATCACCCGGATGCCGACGTCCTGAGCAAAGCGAATCGCTTTCCGCATGATCTCCAGACCATGAGCACGCACGGCATCATCTTCACTCCCAAGAGGGAAACGGCGATGGGCACTGAGACACATGGAAGGCACGCGTACGCCCGTTTCAGCGATAGCGCTCACGAGTGCGAGGCGTTGTTCACGGCTCCAGTCGAGGCGAGAGAGGCGTTCGTCTGTCTCATCCACTGACATTTCGACAAAATCGAAACCCAGCTCTTTTGCCAACCGTAACCGCGCCAGCCAGCACTCCCCAGCGGGGAGTGCCTTTTCATAGATGCCAAGCGGGACTTGTTTTGACAACATACCCGCTCCTTAGCCCCAAAGCTGAGCGATGGAACGTTTGAACTGACGCGCCGCTTCTACCGGGGAGGCCGCATCGCGGATGCTACGACCCGCAATAAAGACGTGAATTGGAATACCCTTGAATAACGGCAGATCTTCCAGCGCCAGGCCGCCCGTAACGGTCACTTTGAAGCCCATATCAGCCAGACGTTTAATCGCACTGATATCCGCGTCACCCCAGGCCACGCCTGCGGCTTGAGCATCACGGCTACGGTGATAAACCACCTGCTGAATACCCTCATCACGCCACTCCTGTGCCTGCTCCCAGGTCCAGAAACCGGTCAGCTCAATCTGGACGTCGCCGTTAAACTCTTTTGCCACGTCCAGCGCGCCTTTGGCGGTGTTGATATCTGCACAGCAAATCACGGTGACCCAGTCAGCATTCGCTTCAAAACACATACGGGAGAGAATTTTGCCGGCATCAGCAATCTTGGCATCCGCCAGCACGATTTTGTGCGGATAGAGCGCCTTCAGGTCACGAACAGCACGAACACCTTCGCCCACACACAAGATGGTTCCAACTTCGATGATGTCCACTTCTTCTGCAATCAGACGGGTCGTTTCGTAAGCGTGGGACAGCGTCTGGTTATCCAGCGCAACCTGCAACATAGGTAATGACATTTTCAATTCCTCTTAAACTGCCGCCGCAGTGGCGATATCAATTAAATCCAGCACTTCCTGCTCGGTGCGGCAGGCACGTAAACGGTCGAAATTAGCCTCGTCATCAAACAGATTCACGATCTGCATGATGCCCACCTCCTGGTGGGTATTGGCATCAACAGCGGCCATGGTGATAAGAATGTCGACCGGGTCGTTATCTTCATGGTTAAACACCAGCGGTGTTTTCAGCGTCACCAGGGCAAAGCCGGTTTTCTTCACCCCCTCTTCCGGCCGGCCATGCGGCATGGCCAGGCCCGGTGCAATGACAAAGTAAGGGCCGTGCTGCGCAACGCCATCCAGAATGGCCTGGTAATAACGAGGCTCGACAACGTCAGCCTTAACCAGTAAATCCACGCTCAGCTTCACCGCTTCCTGCCAGGTGCTGGCCTCAGCCTGTAAGAGAATGGAATTATTCTCGGCCAGAGAATCACGTAGTTTCATGTGGCGTCCTTACTTCACGTCTTGTGGAAAATGTTCTTTGATTACTTCCAACAGCTTGGGGCCGAAATCTGCCGGTGACAGCATGTTGCGTACACCCACGACATATTTATTGCCTGACACGCTAATTTCACCGGCGATGTGGGTAGAGGCGATAATGATGTCCGCGCCGTTCAGCTCACTTTTGTATTCACCCACTGCGCAGCTGTTCACCGTGTGGTCAATGTTTGACTGGGTTAAAAACTGGTCCACTTTCATCTTCATGATCATGGAGCTACCTTGCCCATTGCCACACACAGCCAGGATACGTACGGTCATAATCGAAACTCCTTAATGAGCAGACACTTCTGCTGTTTGTTTTTCCGCATCTTCTTCAGCTCGCAGAGTGCGGCCAGCGAAGAACATATAAGCCAGAGCAATCAGAATGATGACGGCCATAAAGACCAGTCCGACGGATGCAAAACCCTGCATCATTGGTGGTGCCAGAATTGACCAGTCCGCCATACCCATCCAGGCGCTCATACCGGTGAGTTTGACCGCCCACACACAACCGAAGATTTCCACCATGCCCATCACCAGGCAGATCTTGAGCGCCGCGCGCCAGCCACCAAAGTGGTTCGCAAAGACGCCGATGGTGGCGTTAGAGAAGAACATCGGGATAAAGCCAGGAATGATCAGAATGGAAGAGCCGCAACCCACCAGGATGCCAACCGCAATCAACTGGCCGATGGTGCCCCACATAAAGCCCCAGACCACCGCGTTCGGTGCGAAGCTGTAGATAGCCGCACAGTCAATCGCCAGTACTGCGCCAGGAATCAGGCGCTGGGAAATCCCGTTAAAGGCTTCAGACAGTTCAGCAACGAACATACGCACGCCCTGAGTGATGATGAAAATCGCCACCGCGAAGGAGAAACCGGTCTGCAGGATATAGACCGTCCAGTGGATTTTCCCTGCCATCGCCTGCACCACGTCAATGCCGAAGGAGAGCAGAATGGCGCCGAAGAAGAGGGTCATAACAATCGCCGTAGAAACGATGTTGTCGTGGAAGATATTCAGCCAGCCAGGTAGCTTGAGGTCTTCGACACTTTCCTCTTTTTTGCCCAAATATGGCGCAACTTTGTAAGCAATCCAGGAGGCAAACTGCTGCTGATGCCCAATGGAGAAGCCGCAGCCATCGGTCACTTCCTGTGTGGGCTTGTACATCATGTTGGAGGTGATACCCCAGTAGAGCGATACCAGCACTGCGGTGCAGATAATCGTGGTCCACATTGGGTAACCGAAAATATAGAGGGAAACTGCAATCAGCCCAGCCTGCTGGAACATGATGTGTCCCGTCAGCATGATGGTGCGAATGCCAGTAATACGGCGCAGAAGAACATAAATAATGTTCAGCGCCAGCGCGAGCAGTACCGCATACCCCACCCAACTATAGGCATCACCCATGCGTTCGATGGTCGCCATCATTGAGGCGTAAGTGTCAGAGATTGCACCGTTGATGCCATACACTTCCGACATTTTGGCCACTACAGGCTTAAACGTGCTGGTCAGAATGCCTGACCCTGCCTGCAACAGCATGAAGCCGATGATGGTCTTAATCGTACCTTTAATAATGACGCTGACGCTCTTGCGCAGCAGGATATAACCCAGGCACGTCACAATACCCAGCAACAGCGGGGCGTTAGTCATTACCTGATTAAAGAACACGGTAAAGACGTTGTAGAGGATCTCCATAACTCTCTCCAGAAATGAGAACACGAGGGGCAATCCCTGTGTGGTTGGTGCCATCACTCTAGTAATCACAAATAATCACCACAAGATTGCATTTGATTATTTGTGACGTATCACGCAAATTATTTCCATGCTGTTAGTAATGATTTTCACCATCATCTGAAGAAAATAATTTAACCCTTATAATTCATGAAATTAATCATTTGTACGAGATAGTCTAACAAGGCAAAAGCGGATAATCCGTGAAGTCGAACAGATAAAATTCCTCATTTTTGCCGTTGCAAAGTACGTCAAATAGTGCCAGCATTAATCATAACAAATCATTAAATGATTACTTTTGATTAAACCCAGGAGTCAAACGATGAGTAAAGTAAACACCATCACCCGCGAATCATGGATTCTGAGCACCTTTCCGGAATGGGGTAGCTGGCTGAACGAAGAGATCGAGCAGGAACAGGTTGCTCCTGGTACCTTTGCAATGTGGTGGCTGGGTTGCACCGGTATCTGGCTGAAATCAGAGGGTGGGGCGAACATTTGTGTCGATTTCTGGTGCGGTACGGGCAAACAGAGCCACGGTAACCCGTTGATGAAAAAAGGTCATCAGATGCAGCGCATGGCGGGTGTGGAAAAATTACAGCCGAACCTGCGTACAACACCCTTTGTGCTTGATCCGTTTGCTATTCGTCAGATCGACGCTGTTCTCTCAACGCACGATCACAACGATCACATCGACGTGAACGTAGCCGCAGCAGTCATGCAAAACTGTGCCGATGACGTCCCGTTTATCGGACCGCAGACCTGCGTGGATCTCTGGATTGGTTGGGGTGTACCGAAAGAGCGCTGCATTGTCATGAAGCCGGGAGATGTGGTGAAAATTAAAGACATTGAAATCCATGCGCTTGATGCCTTTGACCGTACCGCACTGATTACTCTGCCTGCCGATCAGAAAGCCGCTGGGGTATTACCAGATGGCATGGACGAACGTGCGGTGAACTATCTGTTTAAAACCCCTGGCGGCTCTCTGTACCACAGCGGTGACTCTCACTACTCCAATTACTATGCGAAGCACGGTAATGAACATCAGATTGACGTGGCGTTGGGCTCCTACGGCGAGAACCCACGTGGCATCACTGACAAGATGACCAGCGCTGATATGCTGCGCATGGCGGAAGCGTTGAACACCAAAGTGGTGATCCCGTTCCACCATGATATCTGGTCAAATTTCCAGGCTGATCCACAGGAAATCCGCGTACTGTGGGAGATGAAAAAAGATCGTCTGAAGTATGGCTTCAAGCCATTCATCTGGCAGGTAGGGGGCAAATTCACCTGGCCACTGGACAAAGACAATCTCGAGTATCACTACCCGCGTGGCTTCGATGATTGCTTCACCATTGAACCCGATCTGCCGTTCAAGTCCTTCCTCTGATTGTGAATCCAAATCGCCAGACCTCTGTCTGGCGATTTCATATTTATTTTAGTAATTTCATGCTATTTCAAATATCATCTTTTCAAATCAATTCTTATCGGAATAGCTCATGACGGAAGCGCAACGGCATCAAATTCTCCTGGAACTCCTGGCGCAAACAGGGTTTATCACCGTCGAGAAAGTGATTGAACGTTTAGGGATCTCCCCGGCAACGGCACGGCGGGACATCAATAAGTTGGATGAAAGCGGTAAACTGAAAAAGGTCCGCAACGGTGCGGAAGCAATCAGCCAGCAGCGCCCGCGCTGGACGCCGATGAATATTCATCAGGCGCAAAATCATGATGAAAAAGTACGTATTGCCAGAGCTGCGTCGCAGTTGGTGAATCCCGGTGAAAGTGTGGTGATCAACTGTGGCTCCACCGCGTTTCTGCTGGGCCGTGAAATGTGCGGCAAACCGGTGCAAATCATCACCAACTACTTACCGCTCGCCAACTATCTTATTGATCAGGAGCATGACAGTGTCGTTATCATGGGCGGCCAGTACAATAAGAGTCAGTCCATCACCCTCAGCCCGCAGGACAGTGAAAACAGTCTCTATGCCGGGCACTGGATGTTCACCAGTGGCAAAGGCCTGACGGCAGATGGACTGTATAAAACCGATATGCTGACCGCGATGGCGGAACAAAACATGCTTAACGTAGTGGGCAAGCTCGTTGTACTGGTCGACAGCAGCAAAGTGGGCGAGCGCGCAGGGATGTTATTCAGCCGTGCCGAACAGATCGACATGGTGATCACCGGCAAAGGGGCTAACCCAGAGATCCTCCAGAAACTGGAGGATCAAGGTGTGAAAGTCCTGCGCGTTTAAAGGTGCTGGCTGAAAAATGCCACCGTGGCATCCAGCGCTGTTGGCGTTATACGGTGGCGCACACCCGCTTCCCACAGGCAGGTCAGGTTGCTATCCAGTCCCTCGCGCTGCAGCGACTGTTGGAGACGGAAGGTTCCATCGGGCGGGACTACATCATCCGCGTCACCGTGCCACAGCAACAGCGGGCGATCGGCCAGACGCGGTAATGCCCGGGTCACTTCCCACTCTTCCAGTGTCGCGGTTATTTTCGTTAAATCCTGAGGGGGAAAAAGCGTCTTCGCCAGTGAAGTAAAATAGCCCGAGCCCATCAGGCAGGCTACGGATTTCACCTCAGGATGATGTGTCATAATCCCCAGCGCCGTCATGCCCCCCATCGACGCTCCCGCCACGGCCAGACGATTATCAGCCACCAGTCCTGCCTCATAGAGCGCATCACGCAAGCCTGCAAACTCGGTCAGACTACCGTGCAGAATGTGCCAGAACTGCCCATGTCGCGCCTGTTCATTGCCCGTAAAGCGTGCGCCGTGGTCAGGTGCATCCGGCATCACCACCCGAAAGCCGGCCTGAGCCAGCGCCACCGCAAAATAACTGTAAACCAGCTTCGAAGACGTAAACCCATGATAAAAAACGATAACAGGCAGCGGTACATCACGTTTTCCCGCAGGTATCGCGTGTAAAATTTCATGGTCGCCGAGATGGCGTATTTCAATTTCAATCATTGTCGACCCTGTCCGAATGTATGATTCATAATGTTGAGAACTGGGTTACGCTTTCACGTCATTTTCATTCGAAATATACGTCCCAGATAACACTTCGGGAACATTCCCCCAAAACTAAATTCACAGACAACTACACTATGGCTATCAGGAAACGAGATATGGTTATGCGCAGGTTTGCTGCTTTATTGCTGGTGTCTCTGCTCAGTGGCTGTAACGCACTGCAGGGAACGCCGCAGCCCGCTCCACCGGTCGCCGATCATCCACAGGAGATTCGTCGTAATCAGACGGAAGGATTACAGCGAATGGGCACGGTTTCCGCGCTGGTTCGCGGCTCCCCGGATGATGCTGAAGAGGCAATAAAAGCACAAGCCGTCGCCGCCAAAGCAGATTATTACGTCATCATTATGATCGACGAAACCATCATAACGGGACAGTGGTACTCACAGGCAATTTTGTACCATAAGTAATGGTCTTCCTTTGAACGACATTTACACTGCTTTGCGTCCATAGACATTTTCCTGCCCACAATAAACTCCATGCCCGCGACAATGGAAGTGAGTTTATTTGCGAAGGATTGCCCGGCGGATACCGGAAATATGTGAAATGGAGCTGACGATGAAACGAACTCTTGCTTTGACCTCTCTGTTGCTCTCTGCAGGCCTTGTGAGCACAACCGCACAGTCAGCAGAATTCGCCAGTGCTGATTGTGTAACGGGTCTGAATGAAATAGGCCAGATCTCCGTGAATAATATATTGGGGAGCCCGCAAGACGTTGAACGTGTAGTTGCATTAAAGGCCGATGAGCAGGGTGCTTCCTGGTATCGAATCATCCAGATGCAGGAAGATAACCATGTTGACCATTGGCGCGTACAGGCCATTCTTTATGTTTAACCCCTCCCAATAAAAGCCACTTGTTTTTAGTGGCTTTTCGTTTTTGCAAATTTTTTATCTTTCAAAAAACACATCAAAAACAATTAACTAACATTTAGTTACATTAATCTGGTAAATGTAATCTCCGCTCTGCCGTTGAAGAACCATACCTTTTCAATAATGAGCAATTTATGATCAATTCTTTTCGCCATGCAGGTCTTGGTACGAAACTGTCACTGCTTACGGGTGTCAGTGTCGCCATACTGTTTCTGCTGTTCACTTTTCTGCTCAGTCAAAAAGCCAGCCAGCAGCTTGAAGAGCTTGCTGTCGAGGATCTGCATAACCAGTCCACTGGCATGGTCGATATGGTGCAGATGTTTAACACCAGCCTGAGTGAAGAGGTCGAGAGTTATACCAGCCTGTTTTCCACCTTTTTACCGCAGCCTCTGAATATTGATCATTCCCGGCCCCAGACGATTAACGGGCTTAGCGTTCCGCTTCTGAAAGGCGGAGAAACCGGGCTGCATGAAAATAACACCCTTTCGGACGAGTTCCTGAACCGTACGGGAGCCATTTCGACGCTGTTTGTACGCAGTGGTAACGATTTTGTTCGCGTAGCCACTTCCCTGCGCAAAGAGAATGGCGAGCGGGCAATCGGTACTATTCTGGATGTCTCCAGCCCGGCCTTCGCTGCCGTAAGCAAAGGCGAAGTCTACCGTGGACTGGCGCTACTGTTCGGCAAGCGTTACATCACCCAGTACCAGCCCGTTAAAAACGCCGAAGGACAGATCATTGCGATCGTCTTTGTCGGGGTGGACATCACCCGCTCCTGGAATGTCATGCGTGAGAAAATCCTCAACCGCCGTCTGGGTGAAAGTGGTCACTTCTTTGTGCTGGATCGCAGCAACGGCAAAACACGCGGTCAGTATCTGTTCCACTCCAGCGAAGAGGGTCAGTTACCGACATGGGACAGTGCAACACAACAACAACTGCTGAGTGATAAACCTGGCACACTGGAGCGTGTCACCGAGGACGGTCACACGCTGAAAATGGCCTATACCCCGCTACCAGGCTGGAACTGGACCATCGTCGGTGAAGTGGATAAATCCGTGCTGCTCTCAAACGTGACCACTCTGCGTGACCGCTTCCTGCTGGCTGGCGTGGTGTTGTCTGTACTCTTCGCGGGTCTGTTTGTGATGATTATTCGTCGGATGCTAACCCAACCGCTGCGAAATGTGATTCATCTGGCTCGTCAGTATGCTGCGGGCGATCTGCGTTCCAGCCTTCCCGTGACACGCCAGGACGAGGTTGGTCAGTTGATTGATGCCATCAATGGTATCGGTGGCGGACTGCAAAAAATGGTTCTGCAGGTTCGCGAAGCTGCAGGTGAAATCCATATGGGGACAAACGCACTGGCCTCTGATACCGGCGAGATTTCCGAGCAGATCAACAAACAGGCCAGCAGCGTGGAAGAGACCTCCGCCAGCATGGAGCAGTTGGCCGCAACCGTACAGCAAAACGCGGCCAATATGGAGCAAACACAGCAACTAGTTAGTGAAACCTCGCTCGCGGTACATCAGGGTGGTGAGACTGTAACTCACGCGGTCGCCACCATGGATGACATCCGAGAAGCGTCAAAACGCATCGAAGACATCACGCGCGTGATTGAATCCATTGCTTTTCAGACCAATATTCTGGCGCTCAATGCTGCAGTAGAGGCGGCTCGTGCAGGTGAACACGGAAAAGGTTTTGCGGTGGTCGCGCAGGAAGTTCGCGCTCTGGCTGGCCGGAGCGCTAACGCAGTGAAGGAGATTGAACAGCTGATTGGCGACACGCTCAGGAAAGTGAGTGAAGGACACGCCCTGTCCGAACAGACGCGTCTGGCGATGGACTCCATCATCCTTCATATTGATAACATCAGCCAGCTGGTCATGGAGATTAACCACGCGTCACGCGAGCAATCCGCAGGAATCGGTCAGGTAAATCTTGCTATGACCCACATTGGCGAAGCTTCACATATCAATGCCGATCGCGTCTCACGCAGCGAACAAACTGCACAAACGCTGCGCGAGAAGGGTTCACACCTCACCCAACTGGTGAGCTTGTTCCAGCTTAAAAACTAACCAACCCTGCCAGTGGCACGCAGCAGCAGGTCACTTTGCACCTGCTCGTTCATCAGTGTCCCACCACGGGTATCAAGCATCATGCGGCACCACGCCTGCGCCACGGGTGGCGATGCGTGCCGCAGCATTTGGCTCCCGGCACCCAGTAAGAAAAGCTGCTGCGCGATCTCCCGTCCCTGTGCCTCCTGAGGTTTACGCAGTTTTTGCTGAAGTTGCCGCCAGCTACGATCGAAGTGTCTGTCCTGCCCTTTCACCTGCGCAAAATCTTCGGCCAGCAGGTCGAAGATACCGGGCTGCTTCGCCAGTACGCGCAACACATCCAGGCACATAATATTGCCCGATCCTTCCCAGATGCTGTTTACCGGCATCTCGCGGTAGAGTCGTGGCAGTTCGTTCTCCTCGCAGTAGCCCATACCGCCGAGGACTTCCATTGCTTCTGCCACAAAGGGAATACCTGCTTTGCACACGCTAAATTTCGCCGCAGGGGTGAATAACCGAGCCCAGGCGGCTTCTTGCGGATCCGCCCGTTTATCCCACGCCCGCGCCAGACGAAATAGCAGTGCAGTCTGCCCCTCCAGCACCAGGGCCATACGGCTCAGCACATCGCGCATCAAGGGTTGATCGATAAGGTTTTTCCCGAACGTCTGCCGCTGATGGGCGTGGTAAAGTGCCACTGACAACGCCCGACGCATCAGCCCGTGGCTGCCCAGTGCACAGTCAAAGCGCGTCAGCCCGCCCATTCTCAGGATCTGCCGCACACCTTCGCCCTCTTCCCCGAGCAGCCAGCCGGAGGCATCGAGAAACTCCACCTCGCTGCTGGCATTGGATCGGTTGCCGAGCTTGTCTTTCAGTCGCTCCAGACGTACAGCATTGCGTTGTCCGTCAGGCAAAAAACGGGGAACAAAGAAACAGGAGAGCCCACCTTTCGCCTGGGCCAGCACCAGATGCGCATCGCTTTGAGGCACCGAGAAAAACCATTTGTGCCCCACCAGCCGGTAGCTGCCATCACTGCATTTTTCTGCTTTGGTGGTGTTGCTGAGAACGTCGGATCCCCCCTGCTTTTCCGTCATCCCCATACCGATTAGCAGACCACGCTTTTGCGATCCTGGGGCAAGATGAGGATCGTAACGATCGCTGAGTAGCGGCGTCAGCCAGTCATGAAATATTTTGGGGAGCGTCTGCTGTAGCAATGGTGTCGCAGCAAAGGTCATGGTTATGGGACAAAGCGTGCCGGCTTCAACCTGCGCATGCAGAACAAACCGTGCGGCTCTGGCAACAAAGGAACCCTTTCGCGCCTCCTCTTCCCACGCCAGGTTGTGTACACGGTTGGCACAGAGTCCTTGCATCAGCAAGTGCCATGCGGGATGAAAGCGGACATCATCCAGCCGTTCCCCGCTGGCATCATAGCGTAATAGCTCAGGTGGATTCACGTTCGCCAGCCTGCCCAGCTCCAGTGACTCTGCGGTGCCTAACTGCTGACCGATACTGGCGAGCAGCTCACTATCCCACTCGGCACCCTCACGGGAAACCGCGTCACGCAGGGCGCAGTCAGAGAGGAAAAGATTGCTGTTTGAGAGTGGGGCTGGTTGATTAAAAACGGTATGGGTCTGCCAGTGCATGCTGTCTCCCTCCTTCAGTGGCTCAGTGGCAATGAAGATAAGTATGGACAGACCGTGTTCACGCTGCATGGGAGTGAAGTCACACAGTGGCGATCCTGCTGATATCATTCGTGAAATAGCTCACAGAACATAAGAATAAACTATTTCATCACTTCTCTTTTGTTGAATAATTTATTCTTACCCCATTCAGTGAGGATCGTTATGCAAGCAGATGCGCACAAGCGAGCATTAATTGCAGGCTCCATTGGTAACTTTATCGAGTGGTATGAGTTTGCGGTCTACGGTTTTCTGGCGACCGTAATTGCGAAAAACTTCTTCCAGCTTGAGGGGGAAGCGGGGCTAACCAGCCTGATCCTGACCTACGCCTCGTTTGCCATCGCTTTCTTTTTCCGTCCCCTGGGCGCGGTGGTGTTTGGCCGCATCGGTGACAGGATTGGCCGTAAGCCGACGCTAATCATTGTGCTGGTATTGATGACGCTCGCTACCGCTGCTATCGGCGTGGTGCCGGTCTACGCCAGCATTGGGATTGCCGCACCGCTTATTATTACACTGCTTCGCATCCTGCAGGGGCTGTTCGCGGGCGGCGAGTACGGCGGTGCGGTCTCGCTGATGACGGAGTTTGCCCCGCGCGGCAAGCGCGGTCTGTACGGCGCGTGGCAATCCTTCACCGTGGCGCTGGGATTGCTGGCAGGCGCGGGTATTGTCGCGCTACTCTCCGCCCTCCTCACCCCTGAAGCTTTGCATGACTGGGGCTGGCGCATTCCGTTCTTCCTGGCGCTGCCCATGGGCGTCGTCGCACTATGGCTTCGGGTAAGCATGGAAGAGACACCCAGCTTTGTGCAGCAGCAGGACAAACCGGTCATCGCTCAGGCGGATACCGCTGCGACCCTCAGAGCTATCATAATGGGGATTGGCAGGGTGATGGTCTGGTCAGCTGCGGGGTATACCTATCTGGTGATTATGCCAACCTACCTGCAGTCAGCGCTGCACACCGGCTTTAACCAGGCGTTACTAATAGCGGTGATTTCGAATATTGGTTTTGCACTCACCATTATTCCCTCTGGGATCCTGAGCGACCGGATCGGGCGCCGCACGGTGATGATTATCGCCACCACGCTGCTGCTGATCCTCGCTCTGCCACTCCTGAAAATCCTACAGGCCGAATCCAGTACGCTGGCAGTGAAAGCGCTGGTGGTATTGATTGCAGGCGGTCTGGTGGGAATGCTGGCAGGGCCAGGCCCGGCAATGCTCTCAGAGATGTTCCCAACGCGTGTACGTTATACCGGGCTTGGGTTGGCTTACTCTCTGTCGAATGCGATTTTCTCAGGCTGCGCAGGGTTGATTATTACCGGGCTGATTAAAGAGACAGGCAATCTGGATATTCCAGCGTACTACGTCATGACGACAGCAGTGGTGAGTATTGTGGCACTGATGACGCTCAGAAAGGATGACCATTTGCGGTCGTTAGAGGAGTGAGGTTAATGCCCGGTAGCGTTTCGCTTACCGGGCACAAAAGGCTAGCCCCGCTGACGCACCGCTTCAAACAGGCAGATACCCGTCGCAACAGAAACGTTCAGAGACGACACGCTACCTGCCATCGGAATGCTGATGAGCTCATCGCAGTGCTCGCGCGTCAGACGACGCATACCTTCACCTTCTGCCCCCATCACCAGCGCCAGACGGCCAGTCATTTTGCTCTGATAGAGGGTATGATCGGCTTCACCGGCGGTACCGACAATCCAGATATTCTCTTCCTGCAGCAGACGCATAGTGCGCGCCAGGTTGGTAACACGGATCAACGGAACGTTCTCTGCCGCGCCGCAGGCCACTTTTTTGGCTGTGGCGTTCAGCTGTGCAGAGCGATCTTTTGGCACGATGACCGCATGTACACCGGCAGCATCAGCACTACGCAGACATGCACCGAGGTTGTGCGGATCGGTAACGCCATCGAGGATCAGGAAAAATGGGTTATCCAGCTCGGCAATCAGATCCGGCAGATCGTTTTCCTGATACTGACGACCCGGCTTCACACGGGCAATGATCCCCTGGTGAACCGCGCCTTCACTTTTCTCATCCAGGAACTGGCGATTCGCCAGCTGGATCACCACACCCTGTGCTTCCAGGGCGTGGATCAGCGGCATCAGACGCTTGTCTTCACGCCCTTTCAGAATGAACACTTCCTGAAAACGCTCCGGTGCGCGCTCCAGCAGGGCTTGCACCGCGTGGATGCCGTAAATCATTTCACTCATTGATGGTTCTCATTATGACGATACTTTTCCCTCTCCCCGAGGGGAGAGGGTCAGGGTAAGGGGCGGAATTACTCCGCCTGCTTTTTCTTAGCCGCGCGCTTCGCTTTGGTGGCGGCGGCAATTTTCTGGGTCTTAGCAGAAGGCTTTTTCGCTGAGCGAGCTTCTTTCTTCGCTGCCTTCGGTTTCTTTTTCTTCTCGCCACGGAAGGCGCTATCTGGCTCGAAGTTCACTTTCTTACCCGCCTGACGACGTTTGCCGCTGGCGTTACCGTTGCCACCTTTTTTCGCCTTCTCACGCGCCGTTTTACCCACATTACGTGGGCCACGCTCGCTGGAGATCAGGCTGAAGTCGATCTTGCGCTCGTCCATATTGACCGCTTCAACCTTCACTTCCACGCGATCTCCCAGACGATAGGTCTGACCGCCGGATTCGCCAATGAGGCGCTGCCCGACCTGGTCAAAACGGTAGTAGTCGTTATCCAGGCTGGAGACATGCACCAGGCCGTCGATAAACAGCTCATCGAGACGAACAAAGAAACCAAAACCGGTCACGCTGGCAATCACACCTTTGAAAACGTTACCGACCTGATCCAGCATAAAGTCGCACTTCAGCCAGTCAGAAACTTCACGGGTCGCTTCATCCGCGCGGCGTTCGGTCATGGAACAATGCTGACCCAGTTGCAGCATCTCTTCCATCGAATAGTGATAGCCACCGGTTTCAGTCGTCTTCCCTTTATGACCCTGCTCCTGCGCCAGCAAATATTTGATTGCACGGTGCAGGGAAAGGTCCGGGTAACGACGAATTGGCGACGTAAAGTGCGCGTAGGACTGCAACGCCAGACCGAAGTGCCCACGGTTTTCCGGATCGTAAATCGCCTGTTTCATGGAGCGCAACAGCATGGTCTGCAGCATTTCTGCATCCGGACGGTCGCCAATGGATTCCAGCAGCTCGGCATAATCACGCGGCTCGGGCTTGTTACCACCTGGCAGCTCCAGACCCAGTTCAGCCAGTACTGAACGGAACGCGGTAATGGCTTCCGTCGACGGTTTATCGTGAATACGGAACAGCGCAGGTTCTTTAGCTTTCTCAACAAAACGTGCCGCCGAGATGTTCGCCAGGATCATACACTCTTCGATCAGCTTGTGCGCGTCGTTACGCTGGGTCTGTTCGATACGTTCAATGCGACGTTCCGCGTTGAAGATAAACTTCGCCTCTTCGCTCTCAAAGGAGATCCCGCCGCGCTCTTCGCGCGCCTGATCCAGCGTTTTGTAGAGGTTATGCAGCTCTTCAATGTGTTTCACCAGCGGCGCATATTGTTCGCGCAGATCCTGGTCGCCCTGCAGCATATGCCAGACTTTGGTATAGGTCAGGCGCGCATGTGAGCTCATGACTGCTTCGTAGAATTTGTAACCTGTTAAGCGCCCTTTGGTGGAGATGGTCATCTCACAAACCATACAGAGGCGGTCAACTTGCGGGTTCAGGGAGCACAGACCGTTAGAGAGCACTTCCGGCAGCATCGGCACGACCTGTGACGGGAAGTAAACCGAGGTACCGCGGTTGCGCGCTTCGTTATCCAGCGGGGTATGCGGGCGAACATAGTAGCTCACATCCGCGATGGCAACCCACAGACGCCAGCCGCCACCGCGTTTTTTCTCGCAGTACACGGCATCATCGAAGTCGCGGGCATCTTCGCCATCAATCGTCACCAGCGGCAGATCGCGCAGATCCACGCGGCCAGCTTTAGACTCTTCAGGCACTTCTTCACGAAGGCCTTCAATTTGTTCTTCAACCGCTTTCGGCCAGATGTACGGGATCTCATGGGTACGCAGCGCCATATCAACAGCCATGCCGGTGCCCATGTTATCGCCCAGTACTTCCACGATTTTCCCGACCGCTTTAGTGCGACGGGTAGGACGCTGGGTGAGCTCAACCACCACCACAAAGCCCATGCGCGCGCCCATAACCTCTTCAGGTGGGATCAGGATATCAAAACTCAGACGGCTATCGTCCGGCACCACAAAGCCGACGCCAGCGTCGGTAAAGTAGCGGCCAACAATCTGGCTGGTTTTTGGCACCAGCACACGCACCACGCGAGCTTCGCGGCGACCTTTACGGTCAGCGCCCAGCGGCTGCGCCAGGATCTGGTCACCGTGGATACACATTTTCATCTGTTCAGATGAAAGGTACAGATCGTCTTTACGGCCTTCCACGCGCAGGAAGCCATAGCCGTCGCGGTGACCAATAACGGTTCCTTTCAGCAGATCAAGACGTTCTGGCAGCGCATAGCACTGACGGCGGGTAAAGACCAGTTGCCCGTCACGCTCCATGGCGCGCAGGCGACGGCGAAGGGCTTCAATTTGCTCTTCACCTTCAATATTTAATTCAACAGCAAGTTCTTCACGATTGGCGGGTTTTTCGCGTTTTGTTAAGTGTTCAATGATGAACTCGCGGCTGGGGATAGGGTTCGCGTATTTTTCGGCTTCGCGTTCCTGGAATGGATCTTGTGACATGTCGGTTCCTCCGTTGTCAGCTCCGGTGGAAATTTTCTTCATTCCACCAGCAATAATTTATAAAGCGGTTGATTCTCTTCAACCAAATCGGCCAGCGTGTAGTTATCCAGTTCCTTGAGAAAACTTTGCACGGCCTTAGAAAGCGCCTTTTTCAGACGGCAAGCGGGCGTAATGTGGCAGAACTCGCTGCTGCAGTTCACCAGAGACAATGGCTCCAACTCACGTACCACATCGCCAACACGAATACTCTGCGCCGGTTTACCGAGACGGATCCCCCCATTCTTCCCGCGAACGGCAGCAACATATCCGGCACGACTAAGTTGATTGATTATTTTGACCATATGATTACGAGACACGCCGTAGACCTCTGTTACTTCAGAGATACTGGTCATTTTCCCATCGGGTAACGACGCCATGTAGATCAGCGCGCGTAAGCCGTAATCGGTGAAACTTGTTAACTGCACATCAACCTCAGGAAAAAAGGAAAACGCGGATAGACCGCAAAGTGATTCATTAATGATGATAAACCAGCCAGATAGTTAGCGGCTAATTTATTTGACAGACGGGGCTAAAAAGCGGAGATCAAGGAGCGGTCGCCGGATGGCGGTACGCTTATCCGGCCTACGGGTCACCCCGCAGGCCAGCAGTCACGAAGATTATGCGTCGAACGGGTCGCGCAGGATCATCGTTTCAGTACGATCCGGGCCGGTAGAAATAATATCGATCGGCACTTCGGTCAGTTCTTCAATACGCTTGATGTAATCCAGCGCCGCCTGTGGCAGGCCACTACGTTCTTTCACGCCGAAAGTGGTCTCAGACCAGCCTGGCATGGTTTCGTAGATTGGCTCGATGCCTTCCCAGTCGTCAGCCGCCAGCGGAGTGGTGGTCACTTCGCGGCCATCTGGCATACGGTAGCCTACGCAGATTTTCACTTCTTTCAGGCCGTCCAGTACGTCCAGCTTGGTCAGGCAGAAGCCAGACAGGGAGTTGATCTGCACTGCGCGACGCACTGCAACCGCATCCAGCCAGCCGGTACGACGACGACGACCGGTGGTCGCGCCAAACTCGTTACCTTGCTTGCACAGGAACTCGCCGGTTTCATCAAACAGCTCGGTCGGGAATGGACCCGCACCCACGCGAGTGGAGTAAGCTTTGATGATACCCAGAACGTAATCCACATAACGCGGGCCCAGGCCAGAGCCGGTTGCCACGCCACCTGCGGTGGTGTTAGAAGAGGTCACGTACGGATAGGTACCGTGGTCGATGTCCAGCAGCGTACCCTGCGCACCTTCAAACATGACGAAATCGCCACGCTTGCGCGCCTGGTCCAGCAGATCAGATACATCAACAACCATACCGGTCAGGATGTCAGCAATCGCCATGACGTCATCCAGTACTTTCTGGTAGTCAACGGCATCCGCTTTATAGAAGTTCACCAGCTGGAAGTTGTGATATTCCATCACTTCTTTCAGTTTTTCAGCGAAGGTTGCTTTGTCGAAGAGGTCACCCACGCGCAGACCGCGACGAGCTACTTTGTCTTCGTAAGCCGGGCCGATACCACGACCGGTGGTACCGATCGCTTTTGCGCCACGCGCTTTTTCACGCGCAACGTCCAGTGCCACGTGATAATCCAGGATCAGCGGGCAGGCTTCGGAGAGCAGCAGACGCTCACGAACAGGGATACCACGGTCTTCCAGACCTTTCATCTCTTTCATCAGCGCAGCCGGAGACAGCACAACGCCGTTACCGATGATGCTGGTGACGTTATCACGAAGAATGCCTGATGGAATAAGATGGAGGACGGTTTTTTCACCGTTGATTACGAGAGTATGGCCTGCGTTGTGACCGCCCTGGTAGCGTACAACATATTTAGCCCGTTCAGTCAGAAGATCAACAATCTTCCCTTTACCTTCGTCACCCCATTGGGTGCCCAGTACGACGACGTTGTTACCCATTTTTTTCAAAATCACCGTTTGCTTAAAAATGGATTCTACCATCGCTTTTTCAGATATACAGCACTTTTTGACCTCAAAATACGCCAAATCCGACCACTTTTTGATCAGCCAATCGTTTTCTTCAACATGTAGTAGATCACGATGCCAGCAACCACAAGACCGCCGCCAAAACGACGCAAAATATTATCCGGGAGCTGGCTCATCGTCGCAATCATACGACGCCATGCGCGCGGATAAAGCATAGGGCCAAGACCTTCCAGCACTAACACCAGCGCCAGCGCGAGCCAAATGGTTGAATTCATTTTTATTCCTTATAAAAGAAAACCACCGCTCCGTGAAGAGCGGTGGTTTGAATACTCAAACGAGCTTGAGTTTATCGCGTCGCGTTGGTCGGCGTCTTCATATAACGGAAGAAATCGCTGTCCGGGCTGAGGACCATCACATCCTGGTTGCTCTGGAAGCTATTCTCGTAAGCTCGCAGGCTACGGATAAAGGCATAGAAGTCCGGATCCTGGCTGAAGGCATCTGCAAACAGCTTCGCAGCTTCTGCATCACCTTCACCGCGCAGAATACGTCCCTGACGCTCAGATTCCGCCAGTGTCTTGGTGACTTCGTAGTCCGCTGCAGCGCGCAGCTTCTCAGCCTCTTCCTGGCCCTGTGAACGGTGACGACGGGCGACCGCTTCACGCTCAGCGCGCATACGGTTGTAGATCGCCTCGGACACTTCCGCTGGCAGGTTGATCTGCTTAATACGCACGTCAACCACTTCAATACCGAGTGCCGCCATACTGTTCGGGTTGATCACCGGCACTTTGCCGTTGGTTTCAGCCTGAACACGTTCCGCCGCTTTAGCAATCGCATCATCAGCTGCCGGTGTTGAGACTTCGTCTTCTGTTCCTGCGGTACCAGAGTTCAGCGCATCACGTACTTCCAGTGTCAGACGGCCGCGGGAATCGGTCACGATATCTTTCACATCCAGACGTCCAATCTCAGAACGCAGACGGTCAGAGAACTTACGTTTCAACAGCACTTCTGCCTGAGAAACATCGCCACCGCCTGTCGCCAGGAAGTAACGGCTGAAATCACTGATGCGCCATTTAATATAGGAATCAACGATCAGGTCTTTCTTCTCTTTGGTCACGAAACGATCGGCCTGGTTATCCATGGTCTGGATACGGGCATCAAGCGTTTTCACCGACTGAATGAAAGGCACTTTGAAGTGCAGGCCCGGCTCATAGATCACCGGACGCTTGTCGCTATCACGGACGACGCTGCTGAACTGGAATTTGATCCCTCGTTCACCCTCTTTCACAACGAAAATAGAGGTGTAAAGCACGACCAGTACGATGATGATGATCGCAATAACTGACTTACGCATCCTTATTCCCCCTGACGCTGGTAGTCGTTACGCTGCGCGTTAGCACGGCGTTGGTCCATGATGTCACCATCGTTCGAAGAAGGCGTGGTTGTTGCGCTTGAGCTACTGGACGACGCAGGTGGCAGACGCAGCAGGTTGTTGGAACCGCTGGTGTCAGCTTTCGCCGCCGGAGCCGAACCGCCTTTCAGCATCTGGTCCAGTGGCAGTACCATCAGGTTTCCGCCTTTGTTGTCGTTAACCAGCACTTTACGCGTGTGGCTCAGCACTTTTTCCATGGTCTCGATATAGAGACGTTCACGGGTAATTTCCGGAGCCGCTTTATATTCCGGCAGAATTTTCGCGAAACGCGCCACTTCACCCTGTGCTTCCAGGATGGTCTGGGTTTTATATGCGCGAGCTTCTTCAAGAATACGCTGCGCCTGGCCGTTAGCACGTGGCTGAACTTCGTTGGTGTACGCTTCCGCTTCACGGATGTACTGCTGTTCGTTTTCACGGGCAGCAATCGCGTCATCAAACGCCGCTTTCACCTCTTCCGGCGGACGAGCAGCCTGGAAGTTGACGTCCAGAAGGGTAATACCCATGTTGTACGGGCGAATGGTCTCTTCCAGCTCACGCTGGGTATCGCTACGAATAACGGTACGACCTTCGGTCAGGATGCGATCCATGGTGTATTTACCGATAACACCACGCAGGGCGCTGTCGGTTGCCTGACGCAGGCTGTCATCGGCGCTGGTCACGCTAAACAGATAACGTTCAGGATCGGTTACGCGGTACTGCACGTTCATCTCAACGCGCACCACGTTCTCATCAGACGTCAGCATCACACCAGACGCCGCCAGTTCACGGACAGATTCCACGTTTACCGCGGTAACGTCGTCAATGAAGGTCGGTTTCCAGTTAAGACCTGGCTCCACCAGATGACTGAACTTACCGAAACGGGTGACGACACCGCGTTCCGCTTCTTTAATGGTGTAGAACCCGGTGGCAGCCCAGATGATCACCGCCGCAGCGGCAACAATGCCCACCACGCGGCCACCCATTTGCGGGCGCGGCCCCTGGGTAGAATTTCCACCCGAACCAGAACCTTTACCTCCGCCAAGGCCACCAAGCTTTTTGCTCAGCTTGCGGAAGATATCATCCAGATCCGGCGGCCCCTGCTCGCGACCACCTTTGTTGCCATTTCCCCCAGAGTTGCCGCCTTGATTATTGCTGCTTCCCCACGGGTCGCGGTCTTGTCCGTTGTTACCGGGCTGATTCCACGCCATGTATATGCTCCATATTTGTTATGCAAGGGCGAATTATTCAGGCATCCCCTTTCTGATCAGACGATATAGTCGACCAGCGCAGGTTCTTGTTTACAGAGGCGACGCCAGTCAACGATCGGCATACGCACCTGCATCCCCACGCTGCCGTCATCCTCCATCCACTCTTTTTCTATCGCCTGAAGCTGATAAAACCGGCTGCGCAGCCTGCCTTCCTGTGGCGGCAATCGCAGCGTGTGCTGAGCTACCTCACCGGAAAGACGTTCTGTCAAAGCCTGGAAAAGCAGTGGCACACCAATACCGGACTGGGCAGAAAGCCAGACCCGAATCGGTTTGTTCTCTTCATCTCGATCAATGCGCGGCTCGAAATCCTCCAGCATATCGATCTTGTTCATCACCAACAGCGTTGGGATCTCGTGGGCATCAATCTCTTCGAGCACCACGTTTACCGCGTCGATGTTCTCCTGTACACGAACATCGGCCGCATCAATCACGTGCACCAGCAGGGTCGCCTGTCGCGTCTCCTGCAGGGTGGCTTTAAACGCCGCCACCAGGTCATGCGGCAGATGACGGATAAACCCTACGGTATCCGCCAGCACTGTTTCACCCACATCGGCGACGTCAATACGACGTAACGTTGGGTCCAGGGTCGCAAACAACTGGTCTGCGGCATAAACCTGGGCCTCAGTAATCTGGTTAAACAGGGTGGATTTACCGGCGTTGGTATACCCCACCAGCGACACCGTTGGGATGTCGGCTTTTGAGCGCGCACGACGACCTTGCTCACGCTGTTTCTCAACGCGTTCCAGACGTGAGAGGATCTGGGTAATACGGCCACGCAGCAAACGACGGTCGGTTTCGAGCTGGGTTTCACCCGGACCGCGTAAACCAATCCCGCCTTTCTGTCTCTCAAGGTGGGTCCAGCCACGCACAAGCCGCGTTGCCAGATGGCGCAACTGCGCCAGCTCAACCTGCAACTTACCTTCATGGGTACGCGCACGTTGAGCAAAAATATCTAAAATCAAACCCGTGCGATCGATAACACGGCATTCGCAAAGCGCTTCCAGGTTACGTTCCTGGGCCGGAGACAGCGCATGATCAAACAACACAACTGAAGCGCCAGTTGCTTTTACGGCATCCGCAATTTCAACTGCTTTACCTTCACCAACAAAATACTTTGGGTGCGGCGCTTTACGGCTACCGGTAATCACCTGCATTGCTTCGACACCGGCGGAAGAGACCAGAGATTCAAACTCCTGGAGATCTTCCATATCTTTGTCTTGCGAAAAATAGATGTGTACCAGCACCGCCTGCTCACCGGCATCATAACGGTCAAACAAGCGTAAACCTCTCTAAAAAGATCAGCGGGGAACGCAGGATCCCTGGCTCCCCGTGTGGATAACAGCAGAGACCTTATTCGGTCTCGTCGCTGTCCTGCGCTGGCGTTGAAGAACCCTGCGCGTTGCTGCCGTGATGGTAGTTACTGCCAGTGCCGCCGCCAGCGTTATTGCTGTGATGAGATACCGGACGAGACGGAACAACAGTAGAAATCGCGTGCTTGTAGACCATCTGACTGACCGTGTTTTTCAACAGGATCACGAACTGATCGAAAGACTCAATCTGACCTTGCAGCTTAATACCATTCACCAAATAAATAGAAACTGGAACACGTTCCCGACGCAATGCGTTCAGGAACGGATCTTGTAAAGATTGCCCCTTAGCCATTCTATCTTTTCCTTATATGCTTGTTTTGTACTTAGAACCTTGCGATTCTGAAAAATTGCGCACGATACGTCTCAATTGTACACATTCAGTGAGCGATATCACCAACAACCTCAATCACTTCGTTTAACGCCTGTTGCGGTTTTTCACTGTCTAGCCAGTGAACACCCTCCCAACCGCGCAACCAGGTGATCTGGCGCTTCGCTAACTGTCTCGTGGCGCAAACACCTCGATAAACCATTTCATCGTATGAAATCTCACCTTCAAGATACGACCACATCTGGCGGTATCCCACACAACGAATGGAAGGCATATCCGTATGCAAATCTCCACGGGCAAATAGCGCCCGCACTTCTGCTTCAAAATCTGAAGCTAACATCTGATGAAAACGCTGCTCAATTCGCTGATGGAGCAGTTCACGGCTCGCCGGGGCGATGGCGAACTGATGCACCTGGTACGGCAGAGCCTCTCCTGACGTTTGCGTCAGTTCCGTTAAAGTTTTACCCGAAATGAAAAAAACTTCCAGTGCCCGGGAAAGCCTTTGCGGATCATTTGGATGGATCCGTGCTGCGGCAACCGGATCAATCTCTGCCAGTTGCTTGTGCAAAACGTCCCAGCCCTGCTCTGCCGCCTGCTGCTCAATTTTCGCTCTTACTTCTGGATCCGCTGATGGCAGAGGTGATAGCCCCTCCAGCAACGCCTTGAAATAGAGCATGGTTCCGCCAACCAACAGCGGTATACGTCCCGCCGCTGTTATCTCGGCCATCTCAGCTAAGGCATCCCGGCGGAAATCCGCTGCGGAGTAAGCCTGAGCAGGGTCGAGAATATCCAGCAAACGGTGCGGTGCCGCACGCAACTCTTCTGCGTCAGGCTTCGCCGTGCCGATGTCCATCCCCCGATAGATGAGGGCGGAATCAACGCTAATCAACTCTACGGGCAAAACTTTACGCAACTCAATGGCCAGTGCCGTTTTGCCGGAGGCCGTTGGGCCCATCAAAAAAATCGCCTTAGGCAGGCTCGCCTTGCTTACGTCAATCATGTTTCAGGGCGTTCATCGCCGTTTGTAAATCAACAGGTTGTAATAGACCCCCTGGCGGCGTTTTCACCAGCTGCGGACAAAGACGTTCAACCTCTGCCAGCACGCTAATGGCCTGCGCCATACTCCACGGCGTGTGTTCGCTTGCCAGATGACGGGCGATCCACTGCGCGGTGTTGGCGGCATCAAACGATGTTTGCTGCGCCAGGTAGCCTATCAGTTCAGGAATCAAGTTTTGTAAATTTTGTTGGCGTAAGGGTAAAGGCACGGCACGAATTGTCACATGTTGTGGTTCCAGCACAATTTCAATGCCCATCTGCGCCAGTTGTGCCTCTGCACGCTGCAATATCCTTGTTTCTTCAGTGGATATCTTCAGGCGAACCGGGATCAATAGTGGCTGCGCACAGGCCGAATGTTCTCCCGGCGTGAGCTGCACCTGTTTGAGCCAGCGTTCGGCTACGGGCAATGCCAGAAGCATCAATTTGCCGTCGCGCTCAAGCAGAGCCATATCCGGTACGACAATCGTCAACACCCGGCCAAAGCTCTGGCTATGACCGTCCAGGGAAGACGACGCGACCGGGATGTGTTCTTTACGCTCCGCGGCTGGGGTTTCCAGCAATTTTCGATACAACGCCCCCTGCTGCTTTTGATAGCCAGGCTGGGCGTTCGGGTAGTTTGCTCCCGTTGGGCGTGGAGTGCTCCCTGCTGATGAGAAACGCGGCGCTTCCGGCTCGCGTACCGCAGCGGGTTCGGCAAAATGGTTCCGGCCCGCAGCAACACGGTTTTCCGGGAGCGAACGAGGGGCAGGTTCTTCATTTGCCAGTGGCAACACCGGTTCAACCTGCTGTTGCAATACGCTCAGCACGCCCTGATAGATAAAATCATGTACCAGTCGTGACTGGTGGAACCGGACTTCATGCTTGGCTGGATGGACATTCACGTCGACCTGATGCGGGTCGATCTCCAGATACAGCACGAAAGCAGGTTGTTGGTCGGCTCCAAGTTTGTCTTCGCAGGCCTGACGAATGGCGTGATTAATGAGACGGTCCCGCATCATGCGGCCGTTCACGTAGCAATACTGGATCTCCGCGAACGCCGCGCTGCTGGCGTTTGGGTCAGCCACCCAGCCACGTAAAGCCAAATCGCCATGCTGCCACTCAATGGCCAGCGCCTGTTCCAGAAACGGTGTCCCGCAGATAGTTCCCAGTCGACGCTCTTTCTGCCCCCCTTCGGCCACCGCTCTGTACTGGCGCATCACTTTGCCATTATGACTGAGGTTAATGGTGACATCGAAACGGGCCAGCGCGATACGGCGGATGATTTCGTCGATATGGCCGAACTCGGTTTTTTCGGTACGCATAAATTTGCGTCGGGCGGGAGTGTTGTAGAACAGATCCAGGACTTCCAGCGTCGTACCGACAGGGTGCGCCGCGGGTTTGACCGTCACATCCATATCGCGCCCTTCCGCATAGGCCTGCCAGGCTTCTGGCTGGTCAGCCGTGCGAGAGGTCAGCGTCAAACGGGAAACCGAACTGATACTGGCCAGCGCTTCACCGCGAAAGCCGAGGCTAATGATGGCTTCCAGATCATCCAGAGAAGCAATTTTACTGGTAGCGTGACGAGCCAGCGCTAACGCCAGCTCGTCTTTTTTAATGCCACAGCCGTTGTCACGAATGCGGATAAGCTTCGCGCCACCGCGTTCAATATCAATATCAATGCGGGTCGCGCCCGCATCGAGGCTGTTTTCCACCAGCTCCTTCACCACCGACGCAGGGCGTTCTACCACCTCACCGGCGGCGATTTGGTTCGCAAGCTGCGGCGGTAGAACCTGAATCGGCATGAATACTCCTTAGTTGGTCGCAGTTATCTCGCCAGGCTGCGCGGCACTGGCCGTCTGAGCTGCCCCGCCCTGTGGCGCGGACTGCAGAGGATGTGCCTCAAAATATTTACGCAAACCGTTATAAATGGCTTCGGCAAGTTGCTGCTGGTAGCTGTCGCTGCCCAGCAGGCGCTCTTCACTGTTATTGCTGATAAAGCCTGTCTCCACCAGAATGGATGGAATATCCGGCGAACGCAGAACCCCCAGGCTCGCATGCTCCGGACGACGCTTATGCAATGCTCCGATGCCCTGCAATTGATTCAATACGTTAGTGGCGACATCATAACCGACGCGCTGGGAATGACCGAACTGTAAATCCAGTACTGCCTGGCTGAGATATGGGTCAGACTGGCTGTTTGCCAGTACATCACCCGCACCGCCTAACAGTTCAGACTGTTTCTCGTGCTCTTCCAGCCAGTTTGCCATTTCGCTGTTCGCCCTGCGGTTCGAAAGCACCCATACCGATGCGCCAGTCGCGCTACGGTTTGGCGCTGCATCCGCATGAATGGAGACCAGGAAGTTGGCATTTTGTTTACGCGCCACATCTGAGCGACCCATTACAGAGATAAAATAGTCGCCGTCGCGAGTCAGCACGCCTTTGAACATCGGATCATCGTTTAACAGCGTTCGCAGCTTCCGGGCAACCGCAATCGTGACGTTTTTCTCCCGCGTGCCACCAGGACCAATCGCGCCGGGATCCTGACCACCATGCCCAGCATCAATCGCGATAATCACCTTATCACCGCTAACCGCGCGCCGTGTGCTGGCCGCAGGACGCGTGACGGTATTACTGCTGGTGACGCTGGTAATGCGGTCGCTGTCCGATTTAAACGGATTGCGTGCAGGTTCAGAAGGACGCGGCGTGTAAACCGGTTCTTCGACGCGTTTTGCCACTACTGGCGGAGGCGGCGGTGGTGGAGGCGCGTCAGCGTTGATGGTAAACACCACCGTATAATTTGCGCCGTTTTGCTGCTTCACCGCCCGCGTTTTCCCCTTTTCGGTCAGATCGACCACCAGGCGCAATGACTGACTATCTTTTGGCGTTCCCGAGCGGATACTTTTCACCAGGTTGTTACCGCTGAACTGCAAAGGTAAGCCCTGGATCACACCCGTTTGTTTGATATCCAGCGCCACGCTGTGGCTGTCTGGCTGTGAAAAAGCATATTCAGGATCGCCCATAAAACTGAACGTGATCCGGGCCTGGCTTTCGCCATTCGATACCTGAATATCTGAGAGGTTTGCCGCCCCGGCCTGCGCGCACAGCAGCACGGTGGCAGCCAACAACCAACTTTTAACGCGATTAATCATCCCGTTATCCCTAAGCTTAACCGGCTAAACGAGCCAGTAAGGAACACCCTGATGAGGAAACCGCACTGATGCGTGCCTCACGCCCTTGTGCCTGGTAATCTAAGTGAATTTCGACATCCGGGTCAGGCAACACACCCGCACCTTGTTGCGGCCACTCCACCAGGCAGATGGCATCATTGGCAAAATAATCACGGATCCCCATAAATTCCAGCTCCTCAGGATCCGCAAGGCGGTATAAATCGAAGTGGTACACCATGAGATTTTCAAGGGTGTACGGTTCTACCAGCGTGTAGGTTGGGCTTTTCACATTCCCGCTATGCCCTAACGCCTGTAAAAAGCCCCGGCTGAAGGTGGTTTTACCCGCACCTAAATCACCATACAGATAAATGACGGTTGCCCCCTGACAGGCCTGCGCCACGCGCTTGCCGAGATCTAAAGTGGCTTGTTCATCAGGTAAAGGAATCGCTCGATTAGTCATTTTCTACGTCAATCACATCCGGGTTAACAACACGCCGCAGCGTGCAAAAAAGATCGGTGGCCAGCATACCGCGTGTACCGTAACGTGCAGCCAGTTGATCTGCCGCTGCACCGTGAGCCACGCAGCCCGCACAGGCTGCATCATAAAGGGGAAGTTTCTGTCCAAGCAATGCGCCAATGATGCCTGAAAGCACATCACCCATTCCGCCACTCGCCATGCCCGCATTTCCGGCATCAATAATACCCAGCGTCTCGTCACTGGCGACGACGGTTCCTGCCCCTTTCAAGACGGCAACACCTCCGTAACGTTTTACCAGACGTCGTGCAGAAAGTAAGCGATCGCTTTCAATTTCTGCCACGCTGCAATTAAGCAGACGCGCGGCTTCGCCGGGGTGTGGCGTCAGAATGCGATTGTGACGCTTATCCGGGTTGATTGCCAGAAGGTTCAGCGCGTCAGCATCCCACAGCATCGGTTTACGAAAATTCTCGACCTTTTGCAGGGCCTGTTTACCCCATGCCTGCTGCCCAAGCCCGGGGCCGATAACGACCACATCTGCCCACTCGAGGCTTTCCTCGAGCATCGGGAGCGTAAGCTCATGCACCATCAACTCGGGCCTGGCAGTAATGATCGGCGCAATATTCTCAATGCGCGTGAGGACTCGTACCAGACCAGCACCGCTTCGCAATGCCGCTTCACCCGCCATGCGGATAGCCCCCGCCGTACCGTAGTCCCCCCCTACAATCACCAGTTTGCCATGATCGCCTTTATGGGATGTGGGACGTCTCGGGAGCAGCCACTCTGCAAGCTGCGAAGCATCAAAGCGCGAAAGGTGCGTTTCCTGACCGGCTAGCCAACTGTCCAGCCCCAGCGCATTGTGGTGCAACACACCAACCACATCCCGCGCTTTGCCAGTCAGTAAACCCGGTTTCAGGGCGATGAATGTTACCGTATGCGCAGCCTGAATCACCGCCCCCGGCGTCGCGCCAGTTTGGGCCATCAGGCCTGAAGGAATATCAAGCGCCACCACCGGCGCGGAATGGCAATTGGCATGTGTAATCAGCGCGGCAATGTTCTCACGCGGCGCACTGCGTAGACCGGTCCCGAGCAGACCATCAATAATCAGATCTATATCCTCCGGCCAGAGGATATCAGGCGCATGAATCACACCTCCTGCGTTCAGCCAGGCATCTCGTGCCGTGCTGGCCTCCTCCGGCAGCGGTTTAGCACTCTCCAGCGCCAGCAACGTGACGCGGATACCCGCAGCACTGGCAAGACGGGCGACGACATAGCCATCACCGCCGTTATTGCCGTGCCCGCACAAAACCAGCCAGTGTCTGGATTGCGGGTATGCATTGTGGGCAACGTTAAATGCGGCTTCGCCTGCGCGCTGCATGAGTTCATATAGGGTGATACCGAGGCTGTCTGCTGCCTCTTTTTCGGCGCGCCGGAGGTCGTCCGCATGCCAGATGGAATGTGGTATACTTGCGGGGTTTTTCTTCACTGTATGGTCCGTCATGTCACAGCCCCTCGATCTCAATCAGTTAGCGCAAAAAATTAAACAGTGGGGTGCTGAGCTTGGCTTCCAGAAGGTAGGCATTACCGATACCGACCTCTCCGCCAGCGAGCCGAAACTACAGGCCTGGCTGGACAAACAATACCACGGCGAAATGGAGTGGATGGCGCGTCATGGCATGATGCGCGCCCGTCCACACGAGCTTTTGCCGGGCACATTACGTGTCATCAGTGTGCGCATGAACTACCTGCCCGCCAACGCGGCTTTTGCGCGCACGCTAAAAAACCCCTCGCTGGGTTACGTCAGCCGGTACGCCCTGGGACGTGATTATCATAAGCTTCTGCGTAACCGTTTAAAAAAACTCGGGGAAACTATTCAGCAGCACTGTGTTTCGCTGAATTTTAGACCCTTTGTCGATTCTGCGCCTATTCTTGAGCGCCCGATCGCTGAAAAAGCCGGGCTTGGCTGGACAGGTAAGCACTCACTTATCCTTAGCCGCGACGCCGGATCGTTCTTCTTCCTCGGGGAACTGCTGATTGATTTACCCTTGCCGGTAGACGGCCCAGTGGAGGAAGGCTGTGGCCGCTGCGTGGCCTGTATGACTATCTGCCCCACCGGCGCGATCGTTGAACCCTATACTGTTGATGCTCGCCGCTGCATCTCCTACCTCACTATCGAACTGGAAGGTGCAATCCCTGAGGAGTTCCGGCCACTTATCGGCAACCGAATCTATGGCTGCGATGACTGTCAGTTGATCTGCCCATGGAACCGCTATTCACAACTTACGGATGAAGAAGACTTCAGCCCGCGTAAGGCGCTGCACGCACCGCAACTCATTGAGCTGTTCGCCTGGAGCGAAGCCTGGTTCCTGAAAGTGACCGAAGGGTCTGCCATTCGTCGTATCGGACATCTACGCTGGCTACGTAATGTTGCCGTTGCTCTGGGTAATGCGCCCTGGGATGAAGCCAATATTCAGGCGCTCGAAAGCCGCAGAGGTGAGCACCCACTTCTCGATGAACACATAGAATGGGCGGTTGCACAGCAAATTGAGAAGCGAAATGCCTGCGTAGTCGAGGTGCAATTACCGAAGAAACAACGTCTGGTGAGAGTGATTGAGAAAGGGCTTACGCGCGACGCATAATATATTCACAGCCTGTGTATAAAAATACAAACTCAAGCAGCATCGGGACTGGAGAAGAGGTCAAGTGATCTCAATAACATTTTGAAATCAAATTTTATTCATATAATACAATAGACTACATGAATACTATTCACCCTGCTAAGTTTTTAGCCGATTCCGGTTAAACGTAGTTTCTGTGGATAACTCTGTTTACAAGAGTATTTCAGATGCAACGAAAATCGTCCCCAACGAATCTTTTCGCTGTGGATAATTTAGAGATGAAGAAGAATTTGGAGCGGGAAACGAGACTCGAACTCGCGACCCCGACCTTGGCAAGGTCGTGCTCTACCAACTGAGCTATTCCCGCTTGGGTGGTCCGTGCTGTGGAAGCACTTTCAAATTTTGGAGCGGGAAACGAGACTCGAACTCGCGACCCCGACCTTGGCAAGGTCGTGCTCTACCAACTGAGCTATTCCCGCTTGGGTGGTGCATGCTTTAAAAGCACTTTCAAATTTTGGAGCGGGAAACGAGACTCGAACTCGCGACCCCGACCTTGGCAAGGTCGTGCTCTACCAACTGAGCTATTCCCGCAAATCTGTACTGCTTTTGTTGCTGTCGTAACGTGTAATTCTCTGTCGTTACGGGAGGCGCATTATACGAGAAATCCTTTTAGCTGCAACCCCCCTGAAAGCGATTTTTTTGAAATTCAGTTCAAATGCTTATTTAATCGGCAAGCTGCACAATTTAACGGCAAAAACCCGGCCACGCAAGGCGCCGGATCTCAAAATCACAGCTTAATGAAGTTTTCGCGGTAGTACGCCAGCTCTGCAACAGACTCACGAATATCGTCCATTGCCTGGTGCGTCCCCTGTTTTTTAAAGCCATCCAGGATTTCAGGTTTCCAGCGACGAGCCAGCTCTTTCAGGGTGCTCACATCCAGATAGCGGTAGTGGAAGTAAGACTCGAGCTCCGGCATGTACTTAAACAGAAAGCGGCGATCCTGGCCGATGCTATTACCACAGATTGGCGATTTGCCTGCCGGAACCCACTGTTTCAGGAATTCAAGCGTCGCCAGCTCCGCCTCACGGTCGCCCTGAGTACTGGCCTTCACGCGATCCACCAGACCGCTGCCGGTATGGGTACGCACGTTCCAGTCATCCATCAATGCAAGCTGTTCATCAGATTGATGAACCGCAATCGTCGGCCCTTCCGCCAGAATATTCAGGTTGGCATCGGTCACCAGGGTTGCAATCTCAATGATGCGATCGCGCTCGGGATCCAGCCCGGTCATTTCAAGATCGATCCAAATCAGGTTGTTTTCATCCGCGCTCATGTTATTTTCCACCCTTCTCGCATAACCGGCAGTAGCAGGTTAACTAGTATTAATTAGAGTGTATCATAGAGGTTTTGCCCCTTACGGGCGACCAGGAGCCAGCGCGATTGAGTAAAAATAAACTCTCCAAAGGGCAGCAGCGCCGTGTGAATGCCAATCACCAGCGCCGTCTTAAAACCACTTCGGAGAAGGTCGATTACGACGACAACCTGTTTGGCGAACCAACGGAAGGCGTAGTCATCAGCCGTTTCGGTATGCATGCCGATGTGGAATCCGCCGATGGCGAGATCCACCGCTGCAACATCCGCCGGACCATTCGTTCTCTGGTGACCGGTGACCGCGTCGTCTGGCGTCCAGGTAAAGAGGCGGCGGAAGGTGTTACGGTAAAAGGTATCGTTGAAGCGGTTCATGAGCGCACGTCTGTGTTAACCCGTCCTGATTTCTACGACGGCGTGAAACCGATTGCCGCCAACATTAACCAAATCGTTATCGTCTCGGCGATTTTGCCCGAACTTTCACTCAATATTATCGACCGATACCTCGTCGCCTGCGAAACGCTGCAGGTTGAACCGATTATCGTGCTGAACAAAATCGATCTGCTGGATGACGAAGGGATGGCGTTCGTCAATGAACAGATGGATATCTATCGCAAAATTGGATACCGCGTTCTGATGGTCTCCAGCTACACCAAAGATGGCCTGAAACCGCTGGAAGAGGCGCTCACCGATCGTATCAGCATCTTTGCGGGTCAGTCCGGCGTGGGTAAATCGAGCCTGCTGAACAACCTGCTTGGTCTCCAGCAGGAGATCCTCACCAACGATGTGTCTGATGTCTCGGGCCTGGGCCAGCACACCACCACCGCATCGCGCCTGTATCACTTCCCACATGGTGGTGATGTGATCGACTCTCCGGGGGTGCGTGAATTCGGTTTATGGCATCTCGAGCCGGAACAAATCTTCAACGGATTTGTCGAATTCCATGATTATTTAGGCGCTTGCAAATACCGCGACTGTAAACACGATAACGACCCGGGTTGCGCTATCCGTGAAGCGGTCGAGAACGGTGAAATCGCGGAGACTCGCTTCGAGAATTACCACCGTATTCTTGAGAGCATGGATCAAGTAAAAACGCGTAAAAACTTTTCTGATTCTGATAACTGACAACTAAGCTAAGCATCGCTAAAATCGTCCCCCATTTTTCAGGTTCCGGTGCTTTGCCACCGGATCAGGAACGACAAAACAATGGCCTGGAGGCTACCTTGTTAAACGCATTTAAACTTTCGCTTCAATACATTCTGCCAAAACTGTGGCTCACTCGCCTGGCGGGCTGGGGCGCAAGCAAACGAGCAGGCTGGCTGACCAAACTGGTCATCGACCTTTTCGTAAAATATTACAAGGTCGACATGAAAGAGGCGCAGAAGCCGGATACCGCCAGCTATCGCACCTTCAACGAATTCTTCGTGCGCCCACTGCGCGACGAGGTTCGTCCGGTTGATACCGATCCTAACGTGCTGGTGATGCCTGCAGATGGCGTGATTAGCCAGTTAGGTAACATCGAAGACGACAAAATCCTGCAGGCGAAAGGCCATAACTACAGCCTGGAAGCCTTGCTGGCGGGTAACTACCTGATGGCAGACCTGTTCCGCAACGGTACTTTTGCCACCACGTATCTGTCACCGCGCGACTATCACCGCGTGCACATGCCGTGCAACGGTATCCTGCGTGAAATGATATACGTCCCGGGCGATCTGTTCTCTGTGAACCATCTGACCGCGCAAAACGTACCAAACCTGTTTGCCCGTAACGAACGCGTCATCTGCCTGTTTGATACTGAATTTGGCCCAATGGCGCAGATTCTGGTGGGGGCAACCATCGTGGGTAGCATTGAAACCGTCTGGGCAGGCACCATCACCCCGCCACGTGAAGGCGTGATCAAACGCTGGACATGGCCTGCTGGTGAAGTAGAAGGCTCTGTAGCCCTGCTGAAAGGTCAGGAGATGGGTCGCTTTAAGCTGGGCTCAACCGTTATCAACCTGTTTGCGCCGGGCAAAGTGAAACTGGTGGAACAGCTCGAAAGCTTGTCAGTCACCAAACTGGGTCAGCCGCTGGCGGTCTCTACCGAAACCTTCGTGACGCCAGATGCAGAACCTGCTCCGCTGTCACAGGAAGAGATCAACGCTGAGCACAACGCCAGCCCGTTGGTTGATGACAAACAAGACGAAGGCTAATAACAGAAGGATCGCTGACGTGCGCCCGATTATCGTTCTACTGATGGCCTGGTGCCTCAGCATGGGGGCGTACGCAGCGACAGCCCCCGACGCAAAACAGATAACACAGGAACTGGAACAGGCTAAAGCGGCAAAGCCCGCTCAGCCAGAGACCGTTGAGTCGCTCCAGTCCGCACTGAATGCGCTTGAGGAGCGGAAAGGCTCCCTTGAGCGCGCTCAGCAATATCAGCAAGTTATCGACAATTTCCCCAAGCTTTCGCAAACGCTACGCACCCAGTTGAGCAATCTGCGCGATGAACCGCGCGATGTGCCTGCAGGCATGACCTCTGACGCGCTGAATCAGGAGATTCTGCAGGTTAGCAGTCAGCTTCTGGAAAAGAGCCGTCTGGCACAGCAGGAGCAGGAACGTTCGCGTGAAATCGCCGATTCGCTGAGCCAGCTTCCGCAACAACAAACCGATGCCCGCCGTCAGCTCAACGAGGTTGAGCGCCGCGTCGGTACTCAAACGGGTAACACGCCGCAAAACCAGGCACAAAATCTGTCGCTTCAGGCTGAATCAGCCAGACTCAAAGCACTGGTCGATGAACTGGAACTGGCGCAACTCTCGGCAAATAACCGCCAGGAGCTGTCGCGGATGCGCTCTGAGCTGGCACAAAAGCAGAGCGAACAGCTCGATGCTTACTTGCAGGCACTCCGTAATCTGCTCAACAGCCAGCGTCAGCGTGAAGCCGAGCGCGCACTGGAAAGTACCGAGCTACTGGCGGAAAACAGCGCGAACTTGCCTGTCGGCATCGTCGATCAGTTCAAGGTCAACCGTGAGCTTTCCGCGGCACTGAACCAACAGGCACAACGTATGGACCTGGTCGCTTCACAACAGCGGCAGGCGACGAACCAAACCCTGCAGGTCCGCCAGGCGCTCAACACTCTGCGTGAGCAGTCTCAGTGGCTTGGGTCATCAAACCTGCTGGGCGAGGCGTTACGTGCTCAGGTTGCACGCCTGCCGGAAATGCCGAAGCCGCAGCAGTTGGATACCGAGATGGCCCAGCTACGCGTTCAGCGGCTGCACTTTGAAGACCTTCTCAATAAACAGCCGCAAATTCGCCAGATCCGTCAGGCTGATGGGCAACCTCTGAGCAGTGAGCAAAACCGGATCCTTGAGGCCCAGTTGCGCACCCAGCGTGAACTACTGAACTCACTGCTCCAGGGCGGTGATACGCTGATCCTCGAGCTTACCAAGCTGAAAGTGTCCAACAGTCAGCTGGAAGATGCGCTGAAAGAGGTGAACGAGGCAACACACCGTTACCTCTTCTGGACCTCCGACGTGCGTCCAATGACCTTCTCGTGGCCAATTGAGATTGTTCAGGATCTGCGCCGCCTGATTTCGCTGGACACCTTTAGCCAGTTGGGAAAAGCCAGCGTGATGATGCTCACCAGCAAAGAGACTATCTTCCCGCTGCTGGGTGCATTGATTCTGGTAGGTTTCAGCATCTATTCGCGCCGGCATTTTACCCGTTTTCTGGAGCGTTCCAGTTCCCGCGTGGGCAAAGTCACCCAGGATCACTTCTGGCTGACGCTACGCACGGTGTTCTGGTCGATTCTCGTGGCCTCCCCCCTGCCGGTATTGTGGATGACGCTGGGGTACGGCTTGCGGGAAGCCTGGCCCTATCCGCTCGCCGTGGCGATAGGCGATGGCGTCACCGCGACGGTTCCACTGCTGTGGGTCGTGATGATTTGCGCCACATTCGCGCGACCAAATGGCCTGTTCATCGCCCACTTTGGCTGGCCGCGTAATCGTGTTGCACGTGCCATGCGTTACTACCTGATGAGCATCGGGCTGATTGTGCCACTCATTATGGCGCTGATTATGTTCGATAATCTCAACGACCGGGAGTTCTCAGGCTCACTGGGTCGCCTCTGCTTTATGCTGATATGCGGGGCGCTGGCCATCGTCACGCTCAGCCTGAAACGCGCCGGCATACCGCTCTATCTTGATAAATCCGGTAGCGGCGACAACATGTTCAACCGCCTGCTCTGGAACCTGCTGCTGAGCGCTCCGCTGATTGCGATGCTGGCAGCGGCGGTGGGTTACCTGGCGACCTCGAAGGCGCTGCTGGCACGACTGGAAACCTCGGTGGCGATCTGGTTCCTGCTTCTGGTGGTGTATCACGTCATCCGTCGCTGGATGTTGATTCAGCGCCGCCGACTGGCCTTCGACCGTGCCAAGCATCGCCGGGCAGAGATCCTCGCTCAGCGTGCGCGCGGTGAGGATGAGCCAAACCACGTCAACAGTACGGAAGGGACGACGGAAGCGGACGACGTAGAGCTAGATCTGGATGCCATCAGTACCCAGTCCCTGCGTCTGGTGCGCTCCATTCTGATGCTGATTGCTCTCCTGTCGGTGATCGTGCTGTGGTCGGAAATTCACTCCGCATTTGGCTTCCTGGAGAACATCTCTCTCTGGGACGTGACATCTACAGTTCAGGGCGTGGAAAGTCTGGAGCCGATAACCTTAGGAGCTGTGTTGATTGCCATTCTGGTGTTGATCATCACCACCCAACTGGTACGTAACTTCCCGGCGCTGCTGGAGCTGGCTCTGCTGCAACATCTGGATTTAACCCCCGGCACGGGCTACGCCATTACCACCATCACTAAATACCTGATCCTGCTCTTTGGCGGGATGGTCGGTTTCTCAATGATCGGCATTGAATGGTCTAAATTGCAGTGGCTGGTCGCGGCACTGACATTTGGGCTTGGCTTTGGCATGCAGGAGATTTTCGCTAACTTTGTTTCTGGCCTGATCATCCTGTTCGAAAAACCGATTCGTATTGGCGATACGGTGACGATCCGCGATCTGACCGGTAGCGTAACGAAGATCAATACCCGCGCCACAACGATCAGCGACTGGGACCGTAAAGAGATCATCGTGCCGAACAAGGCATTCATCACCGAGCAGTTCATCAACTGGTCGCTGTCAGACTCGGTCACACGTGTTGTGCTGACACTACCGGCACCGTCGGATGCCAATAGTGAAGAGGTGACACAGATCCTCTACACCGCAGCCGAGCGCTGCACACTGGTGCTCGATACCCCGGCACCGGAAGTGTTCCTGGTCGATTTGCAGCAGGGGATTCAGATTTTCGAGCTGCGTATTTACGCTGCAGAAATGGGACACCGTATGCCGCTGCGCCATGAGATCCACCAGCTGATTCTGGCTGGCTTCCGCGAGCATGGTATTGATATGCCGTTCCCACCGTTCCAGATGCGTCTGGAAAGTCTGGACGGACGTAAAACGGGAAGAACATTGACGTCGGCAGCACGTAAGCGCCCGGCGGGAAGCCTGTAAATCTTCGCCCCTCTCTTTCGGGAGGGGCGCTTTAACCACTACACCGCTTCTGTAACGTACGCCACTGAGCGTCGGCGGTAATTCTCGTAAATCCCCATCGCCAGCAGCGAGAAGAAGATCGGGCCGCCAACCATCCACAGCGCGCTGTTCCAGTCATTCGCCTCAATCACTGGCTGAATGACAGTGAAGATATTCGCAAACGCCACCACCAGCACGACCACGGTCGTCGCCAGTAGCGTTGATGTGCGGGTTTTAAAAATCACAAACGGACGTTCAAGATCCTGCTTCGCTTTGAAGAACGGGAACGCCAGCGTCAGGAACAGATACGGCAGCGTCATCGACACGTTCGCCATCAGAGTCAGCTTGTTATAGAACGCTGACGCGGTATCACCGCCAAACGACACCAGCAGAATGAACACGCACACCAACAAACATTGCATCCACATCGCGTTGGCAGGCATTCCCGCCGTATTCAGTTGCGTCATACGCGCTGGCCACAGCGCTTTTGGCGTGCCCTGGATTATCGCTTTCAATGGCGAGTAGATCAGCGTGAAGAACGCGCCGGTATAGGCGAGGAACATTGACAGGCCGGTAATGCGTGCAAACCAGACGCCCATTGTCGCCGCCGCTTCCGGTGTCAGGTTCATCGCCTGTCCCAGCGTCATTCCCAGGCTTTTCATCAACACATAAGTAATGTTGCCAAGGTTAGTGGTGTTGTTGCTCAACACCTGCTGCCAGTTGGTACTGACACCCCAGAGGAAGATTGCCAGCGAATAGCCAATGGAGATGACGATAGCAGCAAATATAATCCCTTTCGCGAAGTTCTTTTCAGGGTTCTCCGTTTTGTCGACCAGACCACCTACCGCCTCGATACCCCCGTAGGCGAAAATGGCGAACACCACGAAAGAGAGCATCGCAAGGCCGGACTGATAACTTGGGTTAGGCGAAGCAACAAAGTTCACCTCCTGCGCAAAGTGACCACCGTTCAGGCACAGAATAGCGATACTGACCAGCAGCAGTACCAGATTCAAACACATTACTGCGATCCCGCCCACGGCGGTAATCCGGGCAATTTTATTGATGCCTTTAGACGCGACCAGCGTCACAACCACCATCCAGCAAACAGCCAGAATCCCGACCACCTGTGTAGAACTGAGGCCCGCCAGAGACCAGACCTGGGTTTTATCGCTACCGAAAACAAACGTCGAGAACGGTACCCAAACTTTGGCCGCAGTACTGACCATCCAGACGACGTAAGAAGAAAACCACATAAACGTGCCAATAAACGCGTAGCGCGGGCCGATACTGTTATTCATCCACGAGTAGATCCCTCCTTCTTCTTTCCGGTATGCCGACCCCATTTCGGCCATCATCAGCGCGAATGGGATGAAGAAGAACAGGGCTGAAACGATATAGAACGGCGTCGCACTGTAACCCATCAGGTAAAAGGCCGACGGGCTATTAGCAAAGCCAAAGACGGAGGTAAAAATCATCAGGATGAGCCCGGTAAGGGTCATCTTTTTGAGTGAGTGAGACATAGAACCATCCAAAGGAAATTAATCTGCGCGGATGGTAGCAGAAGACCAGATAAATATTGTGGTTATAAGAAGCAAATTAAGAAAAAGACCCGCGTATAGAGAAAATGGCAGTTTTTAATATTGTCACACGGAAATGGAAAGGAAAATTGCCAGAGGGGGCGTAGGCCGGGCAAGCGCAGCGCCACCCGGCATTTTTTCAGGCGCGATCGACCGTAAACGCAATCACATCGCCCAACTGTTCTGCACTCAGCGCCAGCATCACCAGACGATCAACACCCAGCGCCACACCGGAGCAGTCCGGCAGGCCAGCTTTTAACGCCTCCAGCAGGTTGGTATCAATCGGCTGCTGCGGCAGACCGCGCGCGGCACGCTTGCGGTTATCCTGCTCGAAGCGCTGCTGCTGTTCGCGCGCGTCGGTCAATTCGTGGAAACCGTTCGCCAGCTCAATACCTTTGTAATAGACCTCAAAACGCTCTGCAACACGATGATCTTCCGTGCTGATCTGCGCCAGCGACGCCTGGCTTGCCGGGAAGTGATAAACAAACGCCGGACGGTCTTTGCCAATCTGCGGTTCAACACCAAAAGTGAACAGTAACTGCAGCAGCGTATCGCGATCTTCTTCAGTATCCGCCACATTGCTGAGATCCAGTTTTGCCGCCACTTCGCGCAATTGAGCCTTGTCTGCTGACAACGGATCGATTTCCAGATAGCGCTGGAAAGCCTGCTGATAGGAGAGAGTTTCCGCTTCTGAGCAATCCAGCACCTGCTGCAACAGGTCATCCACTTCATTCATCAGGCGGTACATATCATAGTGCGGTCGATACCACTCCAGCATGGTGAATTCCGGATTGTGGTGACGTCCCATCTCTTCATTACGGAAGCTTCTGCACAGCTGATACACCGGACCACATCCCGCCGCCAGCAGGCGTTTCATGTGGTATTCCGGGCTGGTCATCAGATACAAATTCATGCCCTGAGAGTGCCCCGGGCCAACAAAACGGGTTTCAAACGGGACCAGATGAATATCGGTTACCGTTGCCTGACTCATGCACGGCGTTTCCACCTCCAGGACTCCGCGGTCAGCAAAGAAACGGCGGATCTCCGTCATAATTGCAGCGCGTTTTAACAGATTTGGGATGGATGCGCTCGGCTGCCAGGTGGCCGTTTCGCTCATGGGTAATTCTCCGATTTCAGACAAGGGCACGAAGTCTACTCGTTAGCGGGGACAGAGACAAATTTTGCGCAGTAAAAACGCGCATTTCATTTAGGTGTGCAATTACGTGACGCAATTCATCAACCACGATGATAAATCACCGTACAGAACAGCAAAAAAATCGAACACGTCAAATTTCCCTGACATCTACACGGTTATACTGTTTTACCCATAAAGGAGCAGTGGAAACGCTTTCGCAATTGTCCCTTTGGGCAGGTGAACTACCTTTAGTTTGTCGCGTTGCGAAATAACAAAAATCTGGAGGAATGTCGTGCAAACTTTTCAAGCCGATCTTGCCGTAATTGGCGCTGGCGGTGCTGGATTACGTGCTGCGATTGCTGCAGCACAAGCTAATCCCAACGCTAAAATCGCATTGATTTCAAAAGTCTATCCAATGCGCAGCCACACGGTTGCAGCTGAAGGAGGGTCCGCCGCCGTCGCGCAGGATCATGACAGCTTTGAATACCATTTCCACGACACGGTTGCAGGGGGCGACTGGCTTTGCGAACAGGATGTGGTCGACTACTTTGTGCACCATTGTCCTACGGAGATGACCCAGCTTGAACAGTGGGGATGTCCGTGGAGTCGCCGTCCGGACGGCAGCGTCAACGTTCGCCGCTTCGGTGGGATGAAAATCGAACGTACCTGGTTCGCCGCCGATAAGACCGGCTTCCACATGCTGCACACTCTGTTCCAGACTTCTCTTCAGTTCCCACAAATTCAGCGCTTTGATGAACATTTCGTCCTCGACATTCTGGTTGATGACGGACAGGCTCGTGGCCTGGTGGCGATGAACATGATGGAAGGCACGCTCGTCCAGATCCGCGCTAATGCGGTGGTGATGGCAACGGGCGGTGCGGGCCGCGTGTATCGCTACAATACCAACGGCGGCATCGTCACCGGTGACGGTATGGGCATGGCGCTCAGCCACGGTGTGCCGCTGCGCGATATGGAGTTCGTACAGTATCACCCGACCGGTCTGCCAGGCTCCGGCATTCTGATGACGGAAGGCTGCCGTGGTGAAGGTGGCATTCTGGTCAACAAAAATGGCTATCGCTATCTGCAGGATTACGGCATGGGCCCGGAAACTCCGCTTGGCGAGCCGAAAAACAAATACATGGAACTCGGTCCGCGCGACAAAGTCTCCCAGGCCTTCTGGCACGAGTGGCGCAAAGGCAACACCATCTCCACGCCACGCGGCGATGTGGTCTATCTCGACCTGCGTCACCTGGGTGAGAAGAAGCTGCTGGAACGCCTGCCGTTCATCTGCGAACTGGCAAAAGCTTACGTCGGTGTTGATCCGGTGAAAGAACCGATTCCGGTACGTCCAACCGCGCACTACACCATGGGCGGGATCGAAACCGACCAGCAGTGCGAAACCCGTATCAAAGGTCTGTTCGCGGTCGGTGAGTGTTCCTCTGTGGGCCTGCACGGCGCCAACCGTCTGGGGTCTAACTCGCTGGCAGAGCTGGTCGTCTTTGGTCGCATGGCGGGCGAGCGCGCAATGGAACGCGCGGCTACAGCGGGCGAAGCTAACGGTGCCGCGCTTGATGCTCAGGTTACTGACGTTGAAAAACGCCTGAAAGACCTGGTGAACCAGGAAGGTAACGAGAACTGGTCTAAGATCCGCGATGAAATGGGCCTGTCGATGGAAGAAGGCTGTGGTATCTACCGTACCCCTGAGCTGATGCAAAAAACCGTCGATAAGCTGGCGGAGTTGCAGGAGCGTTTCAAACGTGTGCGCATTACTGATACCTCCAGCGTCTTCAACACCGACCTGCTCTATACCATTGAGCTGGGTCACGGCCTGAACGTGGCAGAATGTATGGCGCACTCTGCGCTGGCGCGTAAAGAGTCACGCGGGGCGCATCAGCGTCTTGACGAAGGCTGTACCGAACGTGACGACGTCAATTTCCTGAAACACACTCTCGCCTGGCGCGATGCAGATGGCACTACGCGTCTGGACTACAGCGACGTGAAAATCACCACGCTGCCACCGGCTAAACGCGTGTACGGCGCAGAAGCAGAAGCCGCCGAGAAGAAGGAGAAGGCGAATGGCTGAGATGCAAAAACTGAAAGTTGAAGTGGTGCGCTACAATCCGGAAGTGGACACCGCACCACATAGCGCTTTCTATGAAGTCCCCTATGACGAGCAAACCTCTCTGCTGGATGCGCTTGGCTATATCAAAGATAACCTCGCACCAGACCTGAGCTACCGCTGGTCCTGCCGCATGGCCATCTGCGGCTCCTGCGGCATGATGGTTAACAAAGTGCCGAAACTGGCCTGTAAAACCTTCCTGCGTGATTACACCAGGGGCATCAAGGTTGAAGCGCTGGGCAACTTCCCGATTGAGCGCGATCTGGTGGTCGATATGACCCACTTTATCGAAAGTCTGGAAGCCATTAAGCCTTACATCATCGGCAATCCGCGCACGCCGGATCAGGGTCCAAATACCCAAACACCGGCCCAGATGGCGAAATACCATCAGTTCTCCGGCTGCATCAACTGTGGCCTGTGTTACGCCGCATGTCCGCAGTTTGGCCTGAACCCAGAATTCATCGGCCCAGCCGCTATTACGCTGGCGCACCGCTATAACGAAGACAGCCGCGACCACGGTAAAAAAGAACGTATGGCGCAGCTTAACAGCCAGAACGGCGTCTGGAGCTGTACTTTCGTGGGTTACTGCTCCGAAGTCTGTCCGAAGCATGTCGACCCGGCCGCCGCTATTCAGCAGGGTAAAGTGGAAAGCTCGAAAGACTTTCTTATCGCTACCCTGAAACCACGCTAAGGAGTGCATGATGACGACTAAACGCAAAGCCTATGTACGGCCTGTGCCGTCCACCTGGTGGAAAAATCTGCCGTTTTATCGCTTCTATATGCTGCGTGAAGGCACAGCGGTGCCGGCGGTCTGGTTCAGTCTTGAACTGATGTACGGTGTTTTCGCCCTCAAGCATGGTCCGGAAACCTGGGCAAGCTTTGTTGGTTTTCTACAAAACCCGATCATTGTTGTCCTGAACCTGATTGTGCTCGCGGCCGCGTTGCTTCATACCAAAACCTGGTTTGAACTGGCGCCAAAAGCGGCGAACATTATCGTAAAAGGCGAAAAAATGGGGCCAGAGCCGGTGATTAAAGGGCTCTGGGCAGTGACGATTCTGGTCACTGTGGTCATTCTGTTTGTCGCACTGTTCTGGTAAGGAGACTATTGTGATCAATCCAAATCCAAAACGTTCTGACGAGCCGGTCTTCTGGGGGCTGTTTGGCGCTGGCGGCATGTGGAGTGCCATTATCGCACCGGTGATCATCCTGCTGATCGGCATTATGCTGCCGCTGGGGCTGTTCCCGGGCGACGCACTGAGCTACGAACGCGTACTGGCGTTTGCGGGCAGCTTTATCGGCCGCGTATTTATCTTCCTGATGATCGTCCTGCCGCTGTGGTGTGGCCTGCACCGTATTCACCATGCGATGCATGACCTGAAAATCCATGTTCCGAGTGGTAAATGGGTCTTCTACGGCCTGGCAACCATTCTGACCGTGGTAACGCTGATTGCCGTGGTCACCATCTGACCCTTCTGGCCCGCCCTCCGGCGGGCCTTTTTATTTCTGCATTTTGCCCACCAGCCACTGCGCAAACTCACGCATTGCCGGGGTTTCGGCTCTAGACTGAAGTCTTGTTAACCAGTAACTGCCCAGATCAATCTGTGTGGCAAACGGCTGCACAATACGCTCGCTGTTGAGCAAATGCGTAAACATATCGACCGGAGCGATCGCAATTCCCACACCGGCCTGCGCAGCTTCCAGCATGGTGACAGACGAATCAAACACCATCACCCGATGCGTGGGTGACGGGGGATTCTCCCCCGCCGCCTGCATCCACGCCGACCACTCATCGCGTCGGTAGGAGCGCAGCAGGGTAAATTTCAGAATGTCGGCCGGAGTATGTAGCCCGGCGGCGATATCAGGTGAGCAAAGCGGGGCCAGCGGCGCATGACAAAGAAACTGCGCTTCGGTACCGTGCCATGCTCCCCCACCATAGCGGATCGTGTAATCAAGCCCCTCAGCCGCCGGATCAACGCGATTGTTATGGGTTGAAAGGTGAAGATCGATATGCGGGGAGCAGCGGCGGAAATCAGCCAACTGCGAGAATAAAAAACCGGTCGCAAAGGTTCCTACCACACCAATTTTGAGCTTCTCCTGGGCGCGATGGCTGGCGAAGCGATCCAGCATTCCCGCGATACGATCGAACGAATCGTTAAGCACTGGCAGCAAATTCTCACCTTCCGTCGTCAGCATCAGCCCGCGCGAAACACGGACAAAAAGCTGGCAGTTCAGATGCTGTTCCAGCGTCTTAACATGCTGGCTGATAGCAGAATGGGTAACATTCAGCTCTATTGCAGCATGAGTAAAACTAAGGTGCCTTGCGGCTGCTTCGAAGGCACGAAGCGAATTAAGCGGGAGATAGCTGCGAGTCATTGCCCCATCCGTTAGAAAAATTAACAGCTAATGCTAAATTTAACCGTTTGTCAGCGACAGTCAAATCCCACAGACTACAGCTGTCTGACGGGCCCGGACACTCCCTTGACCTGCTATTACGGAAGATAACTGATGATGAAAAAATCCCTTTGCTGCGCCCTGTTACTCAGCACCTCCTGTTCCGTCTTTGCTGCACCAATGTCAGAAAAACAGCTGGCTGCAGTGGTCGAACGTACCGTTACCCCGCTGATGAAAGCGCAGGCCATCCCGGGGATGGCGGTCGCGGTAATTTACCAGGGTCAGCCGCACTACTTTACCTTCGGCAAAGCCGATATCGCGGCGAACAAACCTGTTACCCCGCAAACATTGTTCGAGCTGGGTTCTATAAGTAAAACCTTCACCGGCGTTTTGGGTGGCGATGCCATTGCTCGCGGTGAAATTTCCCTAAGCGATCCGGTGACGAAATACTGGCCGGAGCTGACAGGCAAGCAGTGGCAGGGAATTCGCATGCTGGATCTGGCTACCTATACTGCGGGTGGTCTGCCATTACAGGTACCGGATGAGGTGACCGATAACGCCTCTCTGCTGCGCTTCTATCAAGACTGGCAGCCAGCGTGGAAGCCGGGAACCACGCGTCTTTATGCGAACGCCAGTATTGGTCTTTTTGGCGCCCTTGCGGTCAAACCTTCCGGCATGAGCTATGAGCAGGCCATGACGACGCGGGTCTTTAAGCCGCTCAAGTTGGACCATACGTGGATTAACGTTCCGCAATCAGAACAAGAGCATTACGCCTGGGGTTACCGTGACGGTAAAGCAGTCCATGTTTCGCCGGGCATGCTGGACGCTGAAGCCTATGGCGTGAAAACCAACGTCAAAGATATGGCAAGCTGGGTGATGGCGAACATGGCCCCCGAGACTCTGCAGGATGCCTCTCTGATGCAAGGGATCGCCCTTGCGCAATCCCGCTACTGGCGCGTAGGTGCTATGTATCAAGGGTTAGGCTGGGAGATGCTGAACTGGCCGGTAGAAGCCAAAACTGTGGTCGAGGGTAGCGATAATAAGGTGGCCCTGGCACCGTTGCCTGCGGTAGAAGTGAATCCCACGGCCCCTCCGGTAAAAGCGTCCTGGGTGCATAAAACGGGCTCTACTGGCGGGTTTGGTAGCTATGTGGCGTTTATTCCAGAAAAGCAGCTCGGCATTGTGATGCTGGCAAATAAAAGCTACCCGAACCCGGCGCGAGTTGAGGCGGCATATCGTATCCTCGACGCGCTGAAGTAAAACATTGCCGGGTGGCGACTCCGCTTACCCGGCAAAACACCCCGCATTTTCCTTGCCGTCATCTACACTTAACAAAAAAACAGTAAGGAAACTCCTATGCGCATTCTGCCTGTTATCGCCGCGGTGACAGCCGCGTTTTTAGTGGTTGCCTGTAGTTCCCCTACCCCACCTTCTGGCGTTACCGTTGTCACGCCTTTCGATGCACAACGCTTCCTCGGAACATGGTATGAAATCGCCCGCCTGGACCATCGGTTCGAACGGGGCTTAGAGAAAGTGACAGCACATTACAGCCCAATGGATGATGGCGGTATTCAGGTTATTAACCGGGGTTATAATCCTGATCGGGAGATGTGGCAGCAGTCGACAGGAAAAGCATACTTCACTTGCGACCCACGGAGGGCCGCGCTCAAAGTCTCCTTCTTTGGCCCCTTCTATGGCGGTTACAACGTGATAGCTCTCGACAAAGAGTACCGCCATGCGCTGGTTTGCGGGCCGGATCGCAACTACCTGTGGATACTCTCCCGCACGCCGACCATTTCGTCTGAGATGAAACAGCAGATGCTGGATGTTGCGACCCGACAGGGGTTTGATGTGTCAAAACTCATCTGGGTAGAACAACCCCATTAATGCGTGCTGAGTTTCAACCCAATGATACCGGCCACGATCAGAGCGAGGCTGGCGATACGCGCCAGGCTCGCTGACTCTCCCAGCAGCAGAATGCCCGTGATGGCCGCGCCTACGGCGCCAATCCCTGTCCAGACAGCATAAGCAGTTCCCACAGGCAGAGAACGCATCGCCCACGACAACAGGACGATACTCACTATCATCGCGCTAACGGTAATGACGCTGGGCGTCAGACGGGTAAATCCGTGGGTGTACTTGAGACCAATCGCCCATACCACTTCGAGCAGGCCGGCAATTAAAAGAACGATCCAGGACATTTAAGGCTCCTTAACTTACAGGTAAGTTGGGGCCGTCCCCGGTGAAAGATACGCTTACGGGTCGTCCCGCAAGGCAAAGATTACGCCCTTTATTTTGCTTAGCGTGCGATTTTTTTTCAATCCTTTTCTGCTGAACACGTTAAGGCAAGAAATAGCCGCAGTATGGCGCGGAGTTCAGGCATTTATCACTCATCTGACTTCTCTATGATGATGTGCTTTCTGATGGCAGGAAGCCAAACCACTAGCCGACTGCGAATAAAATATGTTCAAAATTCTCTTGATTGACCGTTGTCACTTCACCCGTGCAGGGTTTGAAGCATGGCTCAATCACTCCGGTTTGTTCCCGGGGCACTACGTTGTGACCGGGCTGAATAATCTATTTCTTGCCAGAGAGCACATTCTGCAATGGAAACCCAATCTGGTTATCGCTGACCTTTACGGTTTCAGGCAGGATATTCACCATTACCAGCAGCTCTCTACCTTACTTAACGCCAGTGAAAGATTGCCTTTTATCTTGCTGCAATCGGGTGAAGACAGCGGCATGAAAGACTGGCTCAGGCAGTTCCCTGTCTGGTCTTCGCTGTTGAAAGATACCGTTCTTGAAGAACTGGCAACGGTGATCAACGACGCATTAATCTCACACAAGAATGCTGACAGACCAAAAGTCGCAGTCCCCCTGCTGACTCGCCAGGAAGAGAAGGTGCTGACATTGTGGATGGACGGCGCGAGCAATCAGAAAATTGCTGCTCACCTGAGTATCAATGGGAAAACGGTCTATACCTATAAACGAAATATCCGCATGAAATTGCATATGGATACCCGTTTTTCACCGTTTTTATCCCTGCAGGAATCAGAAAGCTGACGGTACGAAACCCGTCAGGTCTCGTACCGTTTGTTAATTACTGCTGAGCTTTTGTTGCAGCGCCAGAGATTGCGTTACCACCTTCAGAAATATCCTGACCTACGCCACGCGTGGTATTACAGGCAGTTAACACAGAAGAAAGAACCAGGACTGAAAAGATCGCTGCAATTGTCTTCTTAACCATAATATCTTCCTTTTATAGCCAAAGTTGTTTTGTGTATAGCAACTTAAGAATAGACAAAATCCCGTCAGTTGACGGAAAGGGAGACATTTTTAGGAAAAGTAAACGAACTTAGCTGGCTGCATGAGAAATGATATGACCAAGATCCTGGATATCTTCCCCCATTCCACGCGTAGTGTTACAGCCGGAAAGCAAGGCGCTGGAGAGTGCTAACAGAAGTAGAATTTTAACGGTACGTTTCATCATCCCTGCCTGCAAAAATCAGGCGCAGCGGGCGCTGCGCCTTTACTATTACTTCACGCGAGATACGTATTCGCCGGAGCGGGTATCCACTTTGATCACTTCGCCAGTCTGTACAAACAGTGGAACTTTAACCACTGCACCGGTAGACAGTTTGGCTGGCTTACCACCAGTACCTGCGGTGTCACCTTTCAGACCTGGATCGGTTTCAACGATTTCCAGCTCAACGAAGTTCGGTGGGGTCACAGCGATAGGCTGACCATTCCACAGGGTTACGATGCACTCAGCCTGATCCAGCAGCCATTTCGCGCTGTCACCTACCGCTTTCTCATCAGCAGACAGCTGTTCGAAAGTGGAGTTGTTCATGAAATGATAGAACTCACCGTCGTTGTACAGGTAGGTCAGGTTCATATCAACAACATCAGCGCCTTCAGCAGAGTCAGTAGACTTGAAGGTTTTCTCAACACGAGTACCGGTCAACAGGCGGCGCAGCTTAACGCGTGCGAATGCCTGGCCTTTACCTGGTTTAACGAATTCGCTGGCTTCAACCGCGTACGGTTCGCCGTCCATCATGATTTTAAGACCAGCACGAAAATCGTTGCTATAGTACGTTGCCATAAGGCCCTCTAAATTTGTTAACTGGTAGCTAAGCCACAAAATGGCGCATATTGTAACCCTAAACACCCCGTCCAGAGAAGATTGGTTATCGCAACTTGCCGATGTAATCACCAGTCCTGATGAATTGCTGCGTCTTTTAGACCTCGATCAGCACCCAGAGTTGCTTGCAGGCCGTGAGGCGAAGCGCCTCTTTGCCTTGCGTGTTCCCCGCGCGTTTGTTGCCAGAATGGAGAAGGGGAACCCCGATGATCCTTTATTAAAACAAACGCTTACCTCGCAGGATGAGTTTATTACTGCGCCGGGATATAGCACTGATCCTCTGGAAGAGCAGAACAGTGTGGTGCCAGGTTTACTGCATAAGTATCTCAACCGAGCCCTGCTGCTGGTAAAAGGTGGCTGCGCGGTAAATTGTCGTTATTGCTTCCGTCGGCACTTCCCGTATGCGGAAAATCAGGGTAATAAACGCAACTGGCAGGTCGCGCTGGACTATATTGCCGCCCATCCCGAGCTGGACGAGATCATTTTTTCCGGTGGTGACCCGCTGATGGCGAAAGATCATGAGCTGGACTGGCTGCTAAACCAGCTTGAAGCCATCCCGCACATCAAACGTCTGCGTATTCACAGTCGTTTACCGATTGTCATTCCAGCACGTATCACTGACGCTCTGGTTTCACGTCTGGAGCAGTCCCGTTTGCAGGTGCTGCTGGTGAACCACATTAACCACGCCAATGAAATCGACAGCGAGTTTCGTGAGGCAATGGTACGTTTGCGTAAAGCGGGGGTGACACTGCTGAACCAGAGCGTGCTGCTGCGGGGCGTGAATGATAGCGCCCGTGTACTGGCTGATCTGAGCAATGCCCTGTTTGATGCCGGAGTGATGCCCTATTACCTGCACGTGCTGGATCGCGTTCAGGGTGCGGCACATTTCATGGTGACGGACGAGGAAGCCCGGCAGATTATGCGTGAACTGTTAACGCTGGTTTCAGGCTATATGGTGCCGAAACTGGCACGTGAGATTGGCGGTGAGCCGAGTAAGACGCCGCTGGATTTACAGCTGCGGCAGCACTAGTTTCCCCTCACCCTAACCCTCTCCCGTTGGGAGAGGGAAAAAGGCAATCAGTTCGGGCACTTGTAGACCTGGCCATTCATCTGGCTTGCGGTCGGCACGAAGCTGGACAGCATACTCTGCGTTGGGCTGCTCACGCCGTAAATCACGTTCCCACCCATGGCCGCAGCCTGGTTACGCAGGGCATTCGCCGCACCGCGCATAGAACCACCTTCCTCACCATGCTGACCCGACATCCAGTTGCTTTGCTCACCGCTTGCAGTGCCTAACAGCTGACATTCACTGCCAGGCTTATCTTCCACAAAGCGAACGCCCTGGCCCGCTGCCGACAGTTCATTGCTGGAGCTACAACCCGCCAGCAGCAATGCTGCTCCTACGATCCCTGCACAGACTTTTACGCGCATGTTATTCCTCGTTTTCAATAAGCTGGACAGTAGTTGTCCGTGTGTAAACCTTATACCTAAAAGATGACCAAAAGAAAAACCCCCGAGCATTTCTGCCCGGGGGTTTTTCACATTCTACGACGTAGAGCGCACGATTACATCATGCCGCCCATACCGCCCATGCCGCCCATACCAGCAGCACCTAAGTCAGGTGCGTCGCCTTTAGGCAGGTCAGTCACCATGCACTCGGTAGTGATCATCAGACCAGCGACAGATGCCGCGTACTGCAGTGCAGAACGAGTCACTTTAGTTGGGTCCAGGATACCGAAGTCGATCATGTTGCCGTATTCTTCAGTCGCTGCGTTGTAACCGTAGTTACCTTCGCCTGCTTTCACGTTGTTCGCAACCACAGATGGCTCTTCACCGGCGTTGGATACGATCTGACGCAGAGGCGCTTCCATTGCACGCAGTGCAACTTTGATACCCACGTTCTGATCTTCGTTCTGTGCAGTCAGGCCAGCCAGTTTAGCGGCAACACGCACCAGCGCAACACCACCACCAGCAACCACGCCTTCTTCTACCGCAGCACGGGTCGCGTGCAGGGCATCGTCAACGCGTGCTTTCTTCTCTTTCATTTCAACTTCAGTCGCTGCACCCACTTTGATGACTGCAACACCGCCTGCCAGTTTCGCTACGCGCTCCTGCAGTTTTTCACGGTCGTAATCAGAGGTGGCTTCTTCGATTTGCTTACGGATCTGACCAACACGGCCCTGGATAGCAGCTTCTTCACCTACGCCATCAATGATGGTGGTGGTGTCTTTGTTGATCACAACGCGTTTAGCCTGGCCCAGGTCTTCCAGGGTCGCTTTTTCCAGCTCCATACCGATCTCTTCAGAGATAACGGTACCGCCAGTCAGAGTCGCGATATCCTGCAGCATCGCTTTACGGCGATCGCCGAAGCCAGGAGCTTTAACCGCAGCCACTTTCACGATGCCACGCATGGTGTTAACCACCAGGGTCGCCAGCGCTTCGCCTTCAACGTCTTCAGCGATAATAACCAGCGGTTTGCCTGCTTTCGCAACGGCTTCCAGCACTGGCAGCATTTCGCGGATGTTGGAGATTTTCTTGTCAGCCAGCAGGATGAACGGGCTTTCCAGCTCAACAGCGCCAGTCTCTGGCTTGTTGATGAAGTATGGGGACAGGTAACCGCGGTCGAACTGCATACCTTCAACCACGTCCAGTTCGTCTTCCAGACCGGTACCGTCTTCAACGGTGATCACGCCTTCTTTACCGACTTTGTCCATCGCTTCTGCGATCAGTTTACCTACGGTTTCGTCGGAGTTAGCAGAGATGGTACCTACCTGAGCAATGGCTTTAGAGTCAGAGCATGGTACAGACAGAGATTTCAGTTCTTCAACAGCAGCAGCGACAGCTTTGTCGATACCACGTTTCAGATCCATTGGGTTCATGCCAGCAGCAACGGCTTTCAGACCTTCGGTGATGATAGCCTGCGCCAGTACGGTCGCGGTGGTGGTACCGTCGCCAGCAGCGTCGTTCGCTTTAGAGGCAACTTCTTTCACCATCTGCGCGCCCATGTTTTCGAACTTATCTTCCAGCTCGATTTCACGTGCTACAGAAACACCATCTTTGGTGATGGTTGGCGCGCCGAAGGATTTATCCAGCACTACGTTACGGCCTTTCGGGCCCAGAGTTACTTTAACTGCATCTGCCAGTACGTTTACGCCGCGGAGCATTTTTACACGAGCGTCGTTACCGAATTTTACGTCTTTAGCTGCCATGTTCTTATTTCCTCAAATTCTCGTGCGTAAATTACGCTTCAACAATTGCCAGAATGTCGCTCTCGGACATGATCAACACTTCTTCATTGTCGATCTTCTCGGATTTCACGCCGTAGCCATCGTTGAAAATTACGATGTCACCAACTTTAACGTCCAGTGGCTGCACAGTTCCGTTTTCCAGGATGCGGCCCTTACCGACAGCGATGATTTCGCCACGCGTTGATTTGGCTGCTGCAGAACCGGTCAGAACGATGCCGCCAGCAGACTTGGTTTCAACTTCTTTACGTTTGACGATCACACGATCATGTAACGGACGAATACTCATTGATAGCTCTCCTTTGAGAAAGTCATTATCAGTTATGGATGACGCCGGCCCGCATGCGGTTTTCCGACTAGTGCCCTGAGAGATGGGGATAGCTTTTTACCCCTTCAAGGGGGAGTTGAAAAAAAAATTTGCGAAAGTGTTACCATCGCCTCTCTTTTAGTACTGGCAGGGCGATGTCAATGAGTGGACTCAAGCAGGAGTTGGGGCTGGCGCAAGGCGTTGGCCTGCTCTCAACCTCCTTGTTAGGAACGGGCGTATTTGCCGTACCCGCACTGGCGGCGATGGTATCCGGAAATAATAGCCTGTGGGCGTGGCCGGTACTGATTGTGTTGGTTTTCCCGATAGCCATTGTGTTTGCGATCCTGGGGCGGCATTTTCCCAGCGCGGGTGGCGTGGCGCATTTTGTCGGGCTGGCCTTTGGCCCGCGGTTGCAGCGTGTTACCGGCTGGCTGTTCCTTTCTGTGATCCCGGTTGGTCTGCCTGCGGCGCTGCATATTGCGACCGGCTTTGGTCAGGCGCTGTTTGGCTGGCATAACGAGCAACTGCTGTTAGCCGAACTGGGTACACTGGCAATTGTCTGGTGGGTCGGTTCGCGTGGAGCCCGTTCAAGTGCCAATCTCCAGACGCTGGTAGCGGTGCTAATTGTCGCGCTCATTGCCGCAATCTGGTGGGCAGGCGATATCACAATAAAGGAAATTCCCTTCCCGGCAGTGACAGACGTTGACCATTCACAGCTTTTCGCCGCGCTCTCCATCATGTTCTGGTGTTTTGTCGGTCTGGAAGCCTTTGCCCATCTGGCGTCGGAATTTAAGCAACCTGAACGCGATTTCCCCCGCGCGCTGATGATAGGCCTGTTGTTGGCCGGGACGGTCTATTGGGCGTGTACCGTGCTGGTATTGCACTTTAACGCATTCGGGGCGGATAAAGCGGCTGCCGCCTCGCTACCAGGCATTGTGGTGCAATTGTTTGGGGTGAAAGCTCTGTGGGTGGCCTGCGTGATTGGTTATCTCGCCTGTTTTGCCAGCCTCAATATCTACATTCAGAGTTTTGCCCGCCTGGTGTGGTCGCAAGCGTTGTACAAGCCTGAAAGCCGTCTCGCGCGTCTGTCAAAACGCCAGCTTCCGCTGAATGCCCTGAATGCCGTATTGGGCTGCTGCGTGTTGAGTACGCTGTGTATTTACGCCCTGAATATCAATCTGGATGCGCTGATCGTCTACGCCAACGGCATTTTCATCATGATCTACCTGCTGTGCATGCTGGCGGGTTGTCGTCTGCTGAAAGGTCGCTACAAGGCGCTGGCGGTCATCGGGGGAATACTGTGCCTGCTGTTGCTGGCAATGGTGGGATGGAAGAGCGTGTACGCTATTGTCATGCTGGTAGGGCTGTGGCTGTTTTTACCAAAACGGCAGAATCCGTAGGCCCGGTAAGCGAAGCGCCACCGGGCAAAAAAATCAGCGATCGTCTTTATGGTCTAAACGGTCGTGCTGTTCATCCTTACGTTGGTATTCCCCTTCAAACGTATCACCCGGGCCGGTGCTGAAGCCACCGCCCGGCATACGGCTGAAACGCAGATGCGGCAGCAGCTTCATGGTCAGGTGCTTTTGCACCGGCGGCAGAAGCAATAAAAGGCCGAGGAAGTCGGTGAAGAACCCCGGCAGAATCAGCAGCAGACCCGCAATAATCAGCGACACGCTTTTGATCATCTCCGCGGCCGGGCTTTCACCTGCAGCCATTTTCTGCTGCATTATCAGGAAATTTTTGAAACCCTGATTACGCACCAGCGACATGCCGATGACGGAGGTGAAAATCACCAGAATCAGCGTCAGCAGGACGCCCAGCACATGGGCAACCTGGATGAAAATGGAAATCTCAACGTAAACATAGAGAAAGAAAGCAATAAACGGTATCCAGCGCACTGGCATCTCCTGTGTGGCAGGTGCCGTTGGGCCCCTGTCTGAATGTGTTCGCGACGCGCGTTTTTATGAGATGGTGACGGTTAGCGAAATTTCAATCAGTTTGCACGGATATTTTTTTTGGAAATATTAAAGCGGTGACTCATTTCACAGATTAATAATTATCATGGAATCGGCTCGATAATAAGTGATCCAGCTTACGGCAATTCGCTATCATCAGCATATGATCTCGAGCATCTGGCTGATTGAGGGAATAATCGTCGGTCAGAAAATATTCAAAACCACATTAATACTGTGTGTTTAGTACAATCCATCGGCAGCTTGAAAAGAAGGTTCACATGTTAAACAACATTCGTATCGAAGAAGACTTGTTGGGTACCAGGGAAGTTCCAGCGGATGCCTACTACGGTGTCCACACTCTGAGAGCGATTGAAAACTTCTACATCAGCAACAGCAAAATCAGCGACATCCCTGAATTTGTCCGTGGCATGGTGATGGTGAAGAAAGCCGCAGCACTGGCCAACAAAGAGCTGCAAACCATTCCTAAAAGCGCGGCAAATGCGATTATCGCGGCCTGCGATGAAGTGCTGAACAACGGCAAATGTATGGACCAGTTCCCGGTTGACGTCTATCAGGGCGGCGCGGGCACCTCCGTCAACATGAATACCAACGAAGTACTGGCAAACATTGGCCTGGAGCTGATGGGTCACCAGAAAGGTGAATACCAGTACCTGAACCCGAACGACCACGTTAATAAATGCCAGTCCACCAACGACGCCTACCCTACCGGTTTCCGCATTGCGGTATATGCCTCCGTGGTGAAACTGGTGGATGCGATCAACCAACTGGGTGATGGCTTCCAGCGTAAAGCGGTTGAGTTCCAGGATATCCTGAAAATGGGTCGTACCCAATTACAGGACGCTGTGCCAATGACCCTCGGCCAGGAATTCCACGCGTTTAACGTGCTGCTCAACGAAGAAACGAAAAACCTGCTGCGCACCTCCGAGTTGCTGCTTGAAGTGAACCTGGGCGCAACCGCCATCGGTACACGTCTGAACACTCCGGATGGCTATCAGCAACTGGCGGTACAGAAACTGGCTGAAGTCTCTAACCTGCCGGTTGTCCCTGCAGAAGACCTGATTGAAGCGACCTCTGACTGTGGCGCTTATGTGATGGTACACAGTGCCCTGAAACGTCTGGCGGTGAAACTGTCCAAAATCTGTAACGACCTGCGCTTGCTCTCCTCTGGTCCGCGTGCTGGTCTGAACGAAATCAACCTGCCAGAACTGCAGGCGGGTTCGTCCATCATGCCAGCCAAAGTGAACCCGGTGGTGCCTGAAGTGGTGAACCAGGTCTGCTTCAAAGTCATCGGTAACGACACGACTGTGACCATGGCCTCTGAAGCGGGTCAGTTGCAGCTGAACGTGATGGAGCCAGTGATTGGCCAGGCGATGTTTGAATCCATTCACATCCTGACCAACGCCTGCTACAACCTGCTGGAAAAATGCATTAACGGCATCACAGCGAATAAAGAAGTCTGTGAAGGTTATGTCTACAACTCCATCGGGATCGTCACCTACCTCAACCCGTTCATCGGTCACCACAACGGTGACATCGTCGGTAAGATTTGCGCCGAAACCGGTAAGAGCGTACGTGAAGTGGTTCTGGAACGCGGACTGTTGACCGAAGCCGAGCTGGACGATATCTTCTCGGCCCAAAACCTGATGCACCCGGCATATAAAGCGAAACGATATACCGATGAAAGCGAACAGTAGCAGTTCAGGCTAGGCTTCTTTAAGGCACGTCACTTGTGACGTGCCTTTTTTCTTTTTAGGCGTTACCAAAATACAACAATTCAATATCAACTTGTTAATAAGCAAGGCAGGTCCTTATGTTTGGAGCAGAACTCGTCATCGTCTTGTTGGCGATTTATTTGGGAGCAAGACTCGGGGGTATCGGCATTGGTTTTGCCGGCGGTCTCGGGGTGCTCGTTCTTACACTTATCTTTCAGATCAAACCCGGTGCAATACCTTTTGACGTTATCGAAATCATCATGGCAGTTATTGCCGCTATCGCAGCGATGCAGGTGGCAGGCGGTATGGACTACCTGGTGAGTCTGGCGGAGCGTATGCTGCGCCGCCATCCAAAATACATCACCTTCCTTGCCCCGCTGGTGACATGGTTTATGACCATTCTCGCGGGAACCGGACACACCGCATTCTCCACGCTGCCGGTGATTACCGAAGTGGCGAAAGAACAAGGTATCCGTCCGTCTCGTCCGCTCTCCATTGCGGTAGTTGCGTCGCAAATTGCCATCACTGCGTCGCCAATTTCCGCTGCCGTGGTCTTCTTCGCCGGTATTCTTGAACCGATGGGCGTGAGTTACCTGACGCTGCTGGCGATCTGTATTCCGGTGACGCTGATTGCGGTGATGATTACTGCCGTACTGTGTAACTTCCTTGGCGCCGAACTGAAAGACGATCCGGTGTATCAGGAACGTCTGGCTAAGGGTGAAGTGAAACTGCGTGGCAGCCAGGTCTTCGAACTGAAACCACATGCAAAACGCTCCGTATTGCTGTTCCTGATCGGTATCGTCGCAGTCATGTTCTACGCGACCGCCATCAGTGACACGGTGGGCTTGATCCAGAACCCGGTGCTGCCACGTAACGAAGCGATTGTGGTGTTCATGTTGACCATCGCGACGCTGATTAGCATCACCTGTAAAATCGACACCAGCGAAGTGCTGAATGCCAGCACCTTCAAATCTGGCATGAGCGCCTGCGTCTGCGTACTGGGCGTTGCATGGCTCGGTGATACATTCGTGAAAGCACACATCAGCGACATCCAGACCGTTGCGGGTGACCTGCTGCACAACTACCCATGGCTGTTGGCGGTAGTCCTGTTCTTTGCCGCTACCCTGCTTTACTCTCAGGCGGCGACCACCAAAGCGCTGATGCCTGCAGCACTGATGCTGGGCGTAACGCCACTGACGGCAATCGCTTCGTTTGCGGCGGTTTCTGCTCTGTTCGTTCTGCCAACCTATCCAACCCTGCTGGCCGCAGTGGAGATGGACGACACCGGTTCAACCCGTATCGGTAAATACGTGTTTAACCATGCGTTCCTGATCCCTGGTGTGGTCGCGATTTCGCTCTGCGTGATCCTCGGCTTTATCATTGGTGGTGTGGTGCTGTAAACGGTGAGTGGTTGTAAAAATAGTTAAAATCGGGCCGCTCTGCGGCCCGTTTCATTAATGACCAATCGTCTTGCGTGATATAGTGAAGACTTTCGTGATGAGGAGGTCGACTTGTGAACACGCCTGATGCTGTTGTCGTATTGTGTACCGCCCCTGATGAAGCCTCTGCCCAGGATCTCGCCGCCAAAGTGCTGGCCGAAAAACTGGCAGCCTGCGTTACGCTCCTCCCCGGAGCCACTTCCCTTTACTGCTGGGAAGGTAAACTGGAGCAGGAGTACGAAGTTCAGATGTTGCTAAAAACGAATCAGGTGAACCAGCAGGCACTCCTGGACTGCCTCAAATCTCATCACCCTTACCAAACCCCAGAACTGCTGGTATTGCCAGTAGTCCACGGCGATAACGACTATCTCTCATGGCTCAACGCTTCCTTACGCTGATCCTGCTGCTGTGCAGCTCGTCAGTATTTGCCGGGTTGTTTGATGCACCCGGCCGTTCGAATTTTATCCCTGCCGACCAGGCGTTTGTTTTCGATTTTCAGCAAAACCAGCACGACCTGAATCTCACCTGGCAGGTCAAAGAGGGGTATTACCTCTACCGCAAGCAGGTCAGTATCACACCTTCCCAGGCAAATGTGGGCGCTTTACAGATGCCTCCAGGCGAGTGGCATAAGGATGAGTTTTACGGCAAAAGTGAAATCTACCGCCAGCGCTTAAGCGTCCCGGTCATTGTGAATCAGGCCGAAAAAGGTGCCACACTGACCGTGACTTATCAGGGCTGTGCCGATGCGGGCTTTTGTTATCCCCCTGAAACGAAGGTGGTTCCGCTCAGTGAAGTTAAAGCTGCGGCCACCTTTTCCCCTCTCCCCTCAGGCGAGACAAGCGATGAGCGCACAGACCTTCCTTTCTCAGCACTTTGGGCCTTGCTGATCGGTATCGGCATAGCCTTTACGCCGTGCGTGCTGCCAATGTATCCGCTCATCTCTGGCATCGTGCTTGGCGGGAAGCAACGGCTTTCCACCACTCGCGCCCTGCTGCTGACCTTTATTTATGTGCAGGGCATGGCGTTGACCTACACAGCCCTTGGCCTTGTGGTTGCCGCTGCCGGGTTACAGTTTCAGGCGGCACTTCAACATCCTTATGTGCTTATTGGCTTGTCGGTGGTCTTCATCCTGCTGGCACTGTCGATGTTTGGCTTGTTTACTCTGCAACTACCGTCATCGCTGCAAACCCGCTTAACGCTGATGAGTAATCGTCAGCAGGGGGGCTCAGCGGGTGGGGTATTCGCGATGGGAGCCATCGCCGGTTTGATTTGTTCCCCGTGCACTACGGCCCCACTGAGCGCCATCCTGCTCTACATTGCCCAGAGCGGCAATATGTGGCTCGGCGGGGGTACGTTGTACCTTTATGCTTTAGGGATGGGTCTGCCACTCATTCTGGTAACCGTATTTGGTAATCGTCTGCTGCCGAAAAGTGGCCCGTGGATGGAAACGGTGAAAACCGCGTTTGGCTTTGTCATTCTGGCACTCCCGGTGTTTCTGCTGGAGCGTATTATTGGTGATATCTGGGGGATGCGACTGTGGGCAATGCTCGGCGTAGCCTTCTTCAGCTGGGCATTTATCACAAGCCTGGGGGCGAAAAAGCCATGGATGCGTCTGGTGCAAATTTGTCTGCTCGCTGCCGCACTGGTGAGCGTACGTCCGTTACAGGACTGGGCGTTTGGCACAAACGTTGGTGAGACACAGGCACATCTGAACTTCACCAGGGTAAAGACTGTGGATGAGCTCAATAGCGCTCTGGATCAGGCAAAAGGCAAACCGGTGATGCTCGATCTCTATGCTGACTGGTGTGTCGCCTGTAAAGAGTTCGAAAAATACACCTTTAGCGATCCACAGGTGCAAAGCGCTCTGAAAGAGACTGTTCTCCTCCAGGCGAACGTCACAGCCAACAGTGCGCATGACAAGGCCCTGCTGAAGCAACTTAATGTTCTCGGCCTGCCAACCATTTTGTTCTTCAATGACCAGGGGAAAGAGCAGCCGGAACAGCGCGTAACCGGGTTTATGGATGCGGCGGCTTTCAGCACACATTTGCGTGATCGCCAACCGTAAACAACACTTTAGACGGGACAAACCGTTGGGAATAGCGGAGGAGAAAACCGTGCAACGTGAAGACGTACTGGGACAAGCCCTGCAATTACTTGAGATTCAAGGGATCGCCAGCACCACGCTTGAGATGGTAGCCGACCGTATCGATTACCCTCTGGATGAGCTTAAGCGCTTCTGGCCGGATAAAGAGGCTCTGCTTTATGATGCTCTCCGCTATCTCAGCCAGCAGGTTGATGTCTGGCGCAGGCAACTGATGCTGAATGAAGAACTGACAGCGGAACAAAAGCTGCTGGCGCGCTATACCGCTCTGACCGAATGTGTCAGTAACAACCGTTATCCGGGCTGCCTGTTTATTGCAGCCTGTACGTTCTATCCTGATCCTGGCCATCCTATTCATCAGTTGGCGGATCAGCAAAAACGGGCGGCGCATGACTTCACCCACGAACTGCTAACCACACTGGAAGTGGATGACCCGGCGATGGTGGCTAAGCAGATGGAGCTGGTACTGGAGGGTTGCCTGAGCCGCATGCTGGTGAATCGTAGCCAGGCTGATGTGGATACGGCGCACCGACTGGCTGAAGACATTCTGCGCTTTGCTCAATGCCGTATGGGCGGAGCACTGACGTAAGCAAATCGGTTCAATTTGCCATATTCGGCGCGTAAACCGTCAGATTGTCGCAAACTTAAGCAATTGAACGGCTTTTCCTGAAATAAGGTTGACGATAAGGCCTGATTGCGGTTTAATGCGCTCCGTTGCCCGGATAGCTCAGTCGGTAGAGCAGGGGATTGAAAATCCCCGTGTCCTTGGTTCGATTCCGAGTCCGGGCACCAAATTCATATCAACGGACCTCCACGGAGGTCCGTTTTTTTCATTCTGAGCCCGCCAGAATCAATACTTCTACAATTCCTTAACTCCACCCAACTCAATCAACTTCAACCCGCATCAAGTCCCTTGCGAGGGTACAACTGAGGGTATAGTCTGATTCGATAAAATTTATACCCCTTTTACTATCAGGAGATACCGCCAATGGCACTCACTGACGCTAAAATCCGTGCAGCTAAACCGGATGAAAAACCTTATAAACTTGCCGATAGTGGCAACATGTTTTTGCTCGTTCACCCTAATGGCTCGCGCTACTGGAGGCTCCGCTACCGTTTTCTGGGTAAAGAGAAAACGCTTGCTCTGGGTGTCTATCCTGAAGTCTCCTTATCAGAAGCAAGGGAAAAACGCGATGCGGCAAGGAAGCTGATAGCTGAGGGAACCGACCCCTGTGAACAGAAACGGATCAAAAAGTCTGTACCTGAAACAGATCAGACATTTGAAGGCATCGCAAGGCTGTGGCATCAGAGCAACAAAAAATGGTCAGCCTCACATAGTGAGAAGATACTGAAAAGCCTCGAAACTCATGTGTTTCCCTTTATCGGCTCACGCGATATTACCACCCTCAGGACTCCAGATTTACTCATCCCCGTCAAAGCTGCCGAAGCAAAAGAGATCTATGAAATCGCAGCTCGCCTTCAGCAACGTATCACTGCGATCATGCGCTATGCTGCCCAGTCAGGTATTATCAGTTATAACCCAGCTGTAGATATGGCTGGGGCTTTAACGACGGTGAAGCGCCAGCATCGCCCTGCCCTCGCCTTAAATCGCATTTCTGAACTACTTGAACGGCTGGATACCTACAGAGGACAACCTCTTACCCGACTGACAACTAAACTTACCCTGCTTATCTTCATACGTTCCAGCGAGCTTCGCTTTGCCAGATGGTCTGAGATCGACTTCAAAAAAGCCATGTGGACCATTCCTCCAGAGCGGAAACCTATTGAGGGGGTCAAGTATTCTCATCGTGGCTCAAAAATGCGGACAGAGCATCTGGTACCACTCTCTACTCAGGCACTGGATATTCTGCAGAAGATTCACACCATCAGCGGGGAACATGAACTGATTTTCACTGGCGATAGCAATCCATGGAAGCCCATGAGTGAAAATACCGTAAATAACGCACTGCGGCTGATGGGCTACGATACAAAGATCGATGTCTGTGGTCACGGGTTCCGTGCAATGGCCTGCAGTTCGTTGATTGAGTCCGGATTATGGTCGAGGGATGCTGTTGAACGCCAGATGAGCCATCAGGAACGTAATGGCGTACGTGCAGCTTATATTCATAAAGCTGAACATCTTGATGAACGTAAACTGATGCTGCAATGGTGGGCTGATTTTATCAATGCAAACCGGGAAACGATTATCTCTCCCTTTGATTATGCCAAAGTAAATAATCCGTTTAAGTAAGCTCACACTATTATGTAATGATTATCACTCGCAATTTATAGCAAGCTAATTCGTTTCATACCTTACCCTGAATCCCATAGCCCCTGTCCTCACGGACAGGGGCTTTTTTACGTCATCAACAACCTAAAAGGAAACTATCATGGAAAATTATGTACGCTGCCCGGCTTGTGATTCAACCCGTATTAGTGAACGTCATTTCGGTAAAAAGACCGGTGCTCTCGCTGGCGGCCTCTCTGGCGCTCTCAGTGGTGCAACAGTTGGTTCAGCAATCCCTGTTGTTGGTACAATTGCTGGGGCTGCTGTCGGGGCTTTATTTGGTCGGCTGGTGGCCGGGGCAGTTGCTGGGGCTGTAACAGGCTCAACTTTGGATGGTGTAGTATTTGATCGCTACGAGTGCATGACCTGCGAATACACATTCGACTGATCCGCAAAAGCAAAGAAGATCCTCACTAGATCTTCTTTGCTATCTGTCTGTTTTTTTTTATTTTTTGTCTATTAACATTACACCCAGAGTTCTGTGATGATCGAAAAGGGAAAGCCCTTATACTGCAGATATCTGATTTGTTTGGAGTTATGCTCATTTCTGGTGTATGGGGATTCGAGGAAGGTGGCGTATCCTGCTGATTGATTTCTTCCAGGATTTCAACAACAGAGAGATGATACGCCATGAACAAGTCTACCCTACAGGTATTATCAGAGCCAGCAGAGCCGACTGACCCATTACATGATTTGCTCCGTAACGGAGCCCGCCAACTTATTGCTAATGCGGTTGAGGCCGAACTGGAGGCTATGCTTTCGTAATATGCTGACCACCGGCTCGATGATGGCTGTCTGGCTGTTGTGCGTAATGGCTTCCTGCCTGAACGCTCCATTCAGACTGGCATCGGTGATGTCAGCATAAGAGTACCAAAGGTCAGGGATCGCAGCGGTAGTAGCATTCGTTTCAACAGTACCTTGCTACCGCCCTATCTGAAGCGGGCTAAATCTGTTGAGGAGCAGGTCAATTCCAGATGAAAAACAGGATTAAAGAATATAGTTCAAAAAAATAAACAAGAAAAGACTTACGGATTATTTAACTGAGGAGTATGACTCACTCCTCGATATATTTAGTTTACACCTAATGCCTTATATACAGCATCCACCGGATCGGCATAAAAGCTTACCTGGAACTTGGTAAATAACTCAGTCGGTACGGTCGGAATATCCATAGCAGACTCCATAGGGAGCAATACCTTTTTAGCACCGCTATCGAATGCTACCTGCAGGCATGCAGCTAAATCCTGAACGGGATTCGTCACGCCGCCCAATGTCATGCCGCCCAATACGACCATTTGTTCCTGAACCGGTTTTGCCAGCAATATGGAACAGAACGCGATTAACGCGGCCAGACTGGTGGTAGTACTCGGTCCTGTGCTGTGCAGCTCCACCACATGAAGATGGTATTCATGTTCAGAGAATTTAGCCGCAGCACTGATACGACCTAAGTTACCTTTGAAGTAGTCAAAACCCACGCGGAGCGCTTCTTTCGCTGCTGTATTCGACCCTAAACCTGATACCGCATGTTTGCCATTACCGGCAGTCATCTGCGTTTCAAAACGATAGAGGCCCGTCATACCTGTATCAGCCTGCGTGACCAGATGCACTACGCCAGGTTTCGGCATACCGGCAGGAATCAATTCACTGCCGCCCTGCTCCGGTACGCTTACGAAGAACTCTTCCAGGCTATCATTATCGATATAACTGAAGTTCACATCAAAGAATTCCAGGCCACCGAGTTTCTTAAGCTGCTCTTTAACGCGACGGCGGACCTCCAGTGCATAGGTCAGGCAAACCCGTACATCTTCCTTGTCGTAAGCGCCGTCTGGGTGCATTAGCTTCAACAAGCCGGATACCGTGCGGCGTACGGCAATCACGTCACGCTGATTGAGGTTATTTCCCAGCTTGAAGAATTTATCAATTGCATCGGAGAAGCTAAGTTTACGCATTTCGCGCATGTATTCAGCGAGGTAATCCGTGATCAAACCATAGCGATTGGTGAAAAATTCCGGACGCATCTTTGGAATTTCCCAACCAGGAATGTAGGCATGGAAACGGTCAAAAAAGGCTGTATCAATCATCGCATCTGGAAACGGTGCAAGCAGATGACTGGTTTTGACCAGCGTGTCCACGCTCTGGTTAATGTTGCCGACAAACACCATGGAGGCTTTACCTTCGATTGAGTCACGACCTCGAGAGAACGAACCTGACGCCATGTAGTCCTTCATGATCTGCACGCCATCTTTGTCTTTGAAAGTGATCCCTGCCACTTCATCAAACGCGACGACGTCCCACATACCCACAAGACCAATCTGCCGGCTGGCCATGTTGTAAAACAAGTTGGCTACCGTGGTTTGCCCGCCAGATACCAGCAGGGAGTTAGGGGAGCATTCTTTATAAACATGGCTCTTACCGGTACCACGTGGCCCAAGCTCGCAGACGTTATAGTTGTTTTCCACAAAGGGTATCATGCGAGTAATCAGATGCCACTTGGTACGCTGCTCAATATTTGCAGGTTCCATCCCGACCGAACGTAACAGCACATCAATCCACTGGTCGCGATCAAACTGCTTGCGGGCTTCAAATACCTCGTCCATATCCATATTTGGCATCTGGATCGGCTTCAGTGTGAACAGCGAGAAAGGAGACGTTTTTTGCCCTTCTTCATAAAAGTAGTTCACGGTGATCATGCACCAGATGCCACCCGTCAACAGTTTCTCGTTGTCTTTCACCATCTGCGAAGGCACCAGGGCATCCTTAATGCCAAGGTTAGAGAGCTGGGCTTCGTAAACGTCTTTCTTCTGGTTTAACTTTACCGTGACCTTATCGATAATTTTGTAAGAACCACGCTCACGAATCAGTGATTTTACTTTTTCCGCTTCATCCGGCCGGACGTAGTTATCAGAGAGAATACGCTTAACCGACTGTAGCCCCTGTTCGACAACCTCATCGTCATCGGAGGCACAGTACATACCGAGAAGATATTCCAGTACGTAAACCGGAACATTCGCCCCTTCTTTCAGCTGCTTCGTCAGGTCCTTACGCACCACGCGACCGCGAAAGTGCTGATTCAACAATGAATCCAAGTCCTGAGCCAACACAGAGGCTGCTTCCATGTTACTGGCTGAGTTATCCTGCTGTTGCATAACGCCTCACTTAGAAGAAGTCATCCTGGAATGCCAGGTCGATCGTTATCGGGTAGCGACCATACTCTGTTGCGCTGTCCGCATTCTCCAGGATCAGAACATATTTGTTTTTACGGTTGAATGCCGTCCCCATGAGTTTCATGGTTACATCGCGGGTGCGTTTACCCATATCGTCACTATCACTGTCAAAGCAAACCGTTTCCGTGCCGGAGACAACCTGGTTGTTTTCATCTACGATAAAGATATTCAGCGTGCGCGGCTCATTTAGCTCATTCACTGCCGAAGTCTGAATAAAACCGACTTTATCAATGCTGTTAACCAGCTTGATCACCTGATCCCGCGCAACAACGGACACGGGCTGTCGCTGGAGTTGCTTCTCAGCCGCTTTCTTTTCAAGCGAGCGAATCTTCAACACAGGAACACACACCTCCTGCAGCATGGCTCCGCCATGAACGAAACGAGCCCCCCCTACGAAGTGGAAACGCTGTATCCCTTTGGGTAACAGGAATTCACTCTCATCGCTTGAGCCAGCAGTATCTGCCAGTTTACCGTGCCAGCAAAATTCACTTTCAGGCAGCTGATGACCCACAATAAAGCGCTTATTCGCTTCAATAGTGTCTTTGGCTTTACTTTCCAGTTTCGTTTTATCCTGCTCCACCAGCGCTTGTTGTTGGAACAAGAAACCATGATCGGAGGTAACAAAAATTCGGCTGGCATTAAATCGGCTACGCAGGCGTGAAACCAGATCTTTTAGCTCAGTGATTGCACTTCGGCAGGCCTCAAACGTTTTATCTTCGGTTGCCGCCTTATCACCCATGGCATCGATAGTGTCGTGCCAGATATAAACCACGGAAGCGTTGCGGATTTGCTCGTTCACTTCCTGGTTATTGGCGTTCTGCAAGTCCTTTGCTTTCAGCGCTACCCCATTCACTTTCTTCAGGATAGCGGCGCGTTTATCAAATCCGTAAGTGGACATCCCATCGGCGTAGACTACGCCAGAATTATCAGGAAGATAGCTCAACGACTCATGGGGTAACAGCGCGGCCATACCCAGTTGGGTATAGCTTGGGAGCACTCCAGTCTGGGAGCGCAGCTCTGCGCTGAAGTGCTTCTCATGGTTGATATGCCTGCCCAGCTCTTCCGCCACTTCGTAGCGCAGTGCATCCGAGATCACGACAAAAACGCGTTTCACCTGAGAGGTGTCAAACTGACGTTTAACATTCTCCTTATAGAAATTGCGCTGCAGTGGTATGCCAGTAAATTGCCATGCCTGCATACGGTTTTCCGCTTCCAGCAGTTTGTTCCAGCCGCGACTCAGCTCAGCCAGATACCAGTTGCTGTACAACTCTTCAATGAATTTATCCAGTTCATGCAGGATCATAGCCCCTTTGCTGTGCACCGGTGCGGCATATTCATTAAACAAACGATAGGTCTGATCGAAGCGATAAATTTCGTCGCAGTAGGCCTTCCAGAACGCGCCTGTATCGGGGAAATTAAACCCGTCAGTGTAGCGGTTACGCAAATTCAGCAAGCGTTCCGCCTGACGAATAGCATTCCAGATAGAAAGATACTCTGGGCGGGTTTGGCTCCAGTATTTCGCACTGCGCTCTGAAACCAGCGCTTTAAACGAATCTCTGTCCAGAGTAGTGCTCTCTTCCTGCAACTGTGTCACCAGACCACGGATAATAAGTTGTTCAATGGCCTCGAAGGTTTCACATTTTGCCAGGGCGTACGGTGAGCTGTAGTTGTAGTGCTCTTTTGGCAGCAGTGTCTGCTGCAAATCCTTTGCACAATAATCGTATTCTGCTTTATAGCGACGATCGTTACGCCACGCTCCCATAAAGGCCAGAGAAGATGCTCGGCCAGCAGCGGTAGCCAGTACATTTTTACTTAACCAGTCACGATGCGCTTCATCACCCTGCGCCCAGAGATCGGTACAGAACAGTTTCAGCAGCAGGTTTTCCAGTGACGGAGTTTCAAACTGGTACCCTAGCTCAAGGCGAAGAATTTCCCAGAGCACCTCATCCAGGCCAAGTTTCTTCAGTACAGCGAAGGTGTTCTCCAGCGCACTATCATCCTGCTGCCGTGCCGCGACAAACTGCTGAACCAAAGCAAACAGAATCTCTTTGGTTTCAAATGTACTGGCCCCAACCACCACCGCTAGCATTTTCTTATCGAGAGAGCTTTCTGTTTCCCGTTCAGTGACCCACCCTTTTAGAATCTGAGTGCGTTTGACGGTAAAGAAGGCTTTGCGCAGCTGAATATGTTCGCGTAACCCCAGCTGCGGAATACCCAGCGAATTCAGAGTTATCGCCGCATAATCAGCGTGGAATTCGGTGCTATAGAGGCGAATATCCAGCAACCAGTCCTGTTCGCGAGCGGGAACCTCACTGGTGAAATAGAGTAAAAATTTCTGCTCAGGCTCGTCGATTTCGAGTCGTTTTTTTGTTGCGAGCACAGAAACGCCGCGCATTTCCAGCAGCACAACGTTGTCGAGATCCAGTTCATTGAGCGAATCAGTGAAACGTTGTTCTGGGTCATGCCAGAAGACGATGCGGTTGTCGGTAAACTTCTGACGAAGTCCGGATTCCAGTTCTTTAAATTGCATAATTAATTTTCTTCTACAGGCAAATTCATTTCATGCCAAATAAAGTCAAGGTCAGCAGGCACCGGCATTTCTCTGAACCATACATCAACTGAAATCGCTTTCGGCATAGTAAGTAATCGCATGAAAGCGGGGGTCACAACGGCTTTATAAAATTTTTTGCCGTGAACAATGGTGCGCAACTGTTCATCAACAGGTAACTGGCGAATTTCGGACAGCTTGTTCTGATATCTTTGCAGCAACAGCCCAGGCTCCAGATGTTCATACCAACGCTGGCAATGAGTCAGAAAACCCTGCTCAGTAATCACCTGCTGAGGATCAAGAAGGTCTCGGTTAAACCCGAGTGATCGCAGTTCATCCCAAAGCGGGTTGATAATAGACCATGCTGCTCCAAACTGAATCCAGCTATCCAGATTTTCGGTGATTAAGGCTGTAATCGACTGTACAGCGACTTCCCTTTCTGGTGGAAGATTTGCTCTTCGCATTGCTGGCAGTCCGGACAAAAGCTCACTCGGGACAACAAGATAGTTTTCAATGCAAAATCTGGGCAAAACTAGCAGGTTACGAAGTTGCTGTTGCCTCTGGCTAATTTGAGCATTATCCCACTCATCTCTATCAACAACGCCCAGCCATGTCGGCTGCGCTGCAAGAATTTCTACCACATTGCGTTTCCCACCAACTTCGGCAAGAACCCATCTCGTTTCCCATTGGGGATCAACTTTTTTTAGGAGCTGAGTAAAAACGAGTTCGTCCGTTTTTCCCTCAACGACTAACGCTCTTTTACCTTCGGTGATTTTTGTCTCAAGGATGGTCTTGATATGCCACTCAAACTCCTTCATTGCTCATCACCTTTTTCAACCGAAAGAGGATAGCGGAGTCCTAAACTTTCGTAGCGCAGCCAGACGTCAGTAGCATGGGAAGTTAAAATAAGCTGACCATGCTTTTTCTGGATAATGTTTTCCAGTGTCGCAAGCAGAGGCGAAACCAGAGAAGGGTGAAGGTGCAGATCCGGTTCGTCGATTAATACGACGCCACCCGGCTGAAGCCAACGTTGAACCATAAAGAGCATGATCAAGACCTGATGCTCACCAGAACTCAGTTCATCCAGCGTATGAGTATCGCCGTTAGCAAGTTTGACCTGCTGACGCTGTCCCGGCAGTATCTCTTCTTCAATGACTTTCCCTGAGAAGAACTGATTCAGCGTTTTCATCATCTCTGGATACAGCTCAGGGAGCGTCGCTTTCATGTTGAACAGCGAGGCTTCCAGCTGATCTTTCCAGTCAGTGGATGGAGAGTAAGTAGCTAACCAATTTTTACTTAGGTCATCAGGCGCTAATGAAGAAAGATTGTTCTTTGGAGTAATCCAGCGGCGTTCTTCTGCATCCAGATAGATGATATTTGGAACGGTCAGAGTCATACCTGAATTGAGCCTTCCAAGTACAACTTGTGCACGAGTAATTGAAAGTGTCTGTAACCACTCATCAAGCACGTAATCTGTGACAAAGCCATTTTGAGTCATCAGGCTGGCTTTCTTTTTCCCCCCACTAACTTCCCCAATCCAGATTGTGTTAGACGGTTGTTTAGTGATGAGTTGATCAACAGCGTCCTCATTTCCGAAGAATAAACCAACACGAATAGGGGACTGGTTAGAACATTTGAGATCGGAGAAAACCACGGCAAAAGTGCCCCAGCGCTCTAACCACTTTCTTGCCGAATGGCTCGCAGGCATTGGCTTTTTATGATCAAGCCAATACCCTAATGCATCCCACAACATAGCTGCGCCACGAAGCAGCGTCGATTTACCGCATCCGTTCGGGCCGGTGAGCAGGACATTATCCTCCACCTCTCCCGTCCAGTCGTTTTTGAAGCTAATTTCCGCATCGCCCAATGGGCCAACACTCTGCGTATAAATCGCCGCTATTTTCATCAAATCTCCTCAGGTGCGCTACCGGTAATGGCCTTCACATCCGCCAGCAGATCGCCAAATTTGCCGTAGTTAACCTTAACGCCGTCATCGAGATCAATAGTGATACGCATATCAGCATAGTGACGCAAGCGATCGTCAAAATTGCGTAGCTCGTTGAATTTTTTGGTCAACCCATCCAGCTCTTTTTTCAGGCGCGTGGTGGCAGCTCCCGATTCAGCACTCTTAAGCTGATCGTTTACCAGGTCGATATTGCCCTGGTAGCGCGCCAGCAGCGGAACTACGTATTCGGTACGCATACGCGACAATGTGCCTTCATTATAACGGTGCAGATACACCAGGCACTCAAACGCTTTCTCTTTACCGGAGCTGAACAGCCAGTAAATCGGGCGTTTTTTGTACATCTTCATATGATCTTTCCAGAACTGAGTGGAAAGATAGCGGCGAATAGTATCCAACGAAGATTCGCCTTTTTTCGGCTTGATTGCGTACAAACAGAGACTTTCGGCTATGAAATCGAGGTTTTCCTGCTGGTGTTCTTCCCCCCAGACGGTGCGGACAAACTCTTTCACGCGGGCAGTAACGTCGTCGTCGAACCAGTTGGAATCCATCAGCGGCAGAATGCCATCTTGGTCGGCAGGGAAGGTTTTGTAGGCACCTTCGGCGACTAATTCAGCAAAACCTTTGTTACTTTCGTGGGCGTAGACTAGGCCTTCACGATCAAGGGAGTAGCGGCCCATCTGGCAGCCAATAGCATATGAAATAACATCACTGATAATATCACAACACTCTCGTGATTTTATATCCTCATTATTAATATAGCGATATGCTGGATTTGATAGCAATGTAATTTCTTCCGGCTTTAATGATACATTAGCAAATTTTAAATCATATGCCTTAGCAATTACATCATTAATTTGCGTTTCAATACGGTAAAGTTTATTATATATTTTTTGAGAGAAGGTGATGAACATTTCATAGCTTTCTTTAATTTCATTGCTTTTTCTGAAAACCAATTTGTCAGTACTAAAATCAGGTGCTAACTCATACATATTCCAGTCAAGCACTGAAATATCATAAGCTTCCTTGGCTAAACTATCGACACTTGTAACATCCTTATATGGGATTTTCTTTACGCCAACCATATTAAAATCTAGTGTCGGACACAAAACATCAAAAAATAATTTAGCAATTTTTGAATTTAACAACGCCGCAGTTGAGTAAATGCTAACATCAGGGCCAAATAAACAGCTACCTTTCGTATCGAATAGAAAACCCGATGGGCTTACCCTGCAACCGAAGTCGCCGCTGGATAATGCAGAATATGTTATATTTGGCAAGCAATAGTACTCTCGACTTTTGAGTCGAACATTCATCCCTTGAGTCAAAGTAGAGGTAAACGCCTTCATTTCTTTGCCATTTTCATACCAATTCACAACTAATTCATTATTACCGAACCATTTTTTATAGGAGCCTCCCTTGTTATACGGGAACCATTTACCTGCTGATTTTTTTAAATCATCAGGATTCTGGCAAAGCCTATCAATCTTATTTAAATCAACCTCAAACCAGTACCTCAAAAAACGTTCATTATCTGAGGTTGCCATGCCTTGCCTAAACAACCAATTATTTTCAATTGGTTGAAAAGACAAAAAGGTATTTATTATGCTTTCATCAACCCAATAAGCAACTGGTGCACCCGGTATTTTTTTAAAATCATATTGAATAATATTATTAAAACTATTTTTTCGCTCAAGCAAGGCATTTTTTTTATGTTCTTCGATACCGTCTGTTAATCGAAAAAATACCGGCTGATATCTTTCAGAAGAGTTATTACTTATCACCCATGCCGTTGTTTGAACGACTTCGCCTGAAATCTGTCCAAACGCCCGCGCCCCCAAATGTGCCATAGTGATAAAAGTTTTATTATCCAGCAGCCAACCGCGAAGCGCTTCATAGCTCGACAGGAACATCCACGACTGCATATTTACTTGCGCATTAAAGCCGTTCTCTTTGAGCAAATAAAATGCATGCTGCATAAACATCGCAAATAAATCAGACTTACTGTCAGGAAATTGATTTTTAGCAAATTTCTTCAGCTCACCATTCATCCCTTTCCCCCCCATATACGGCGGGTTCGCTACCACCGCATCATAGCGCTGCGCCAGGATCCACGCCTGCTGTATATACGGGATCAGCTCCGCCGCTGCTTCCTTCTGCTGAATGTCGCCCTCAATAGCCAGACGATACAATCCATCCAGAAACGCTTTCAGCGCCGCTTCATCTTCATGTGGAACCTGAATCAGCGATCCCAACGTTTTTGCGCTGGTGAAAAGCGCCAGCGTACGTATCAGCAGCTTATATTCAGCGCTGTCAATATTGGTCAGTGCCGCCCCTTCTGCAAACATATCTCCCATGCTGCCGCGCTGCACTTGCTGGTGAAAGTTCAGCTTGGTCCACAGTTCAGCGATATCCAGTTTACTTTCCTGCAGCGAAACGATATTCAGGCGAACGCCACGGCCCAGAATACGACGATCGTCCTGACGGGCAAGCATCAGCATCGCAAAACCGGAAAGCTGCGCCGCACGGTCATCAATATCTAGGCCGAAAATATTGTTTTCCAGAATCAGTTGCGGAATGTCACGGGTACGGTAACCGCGCTCTTCGTAAATCGCCTTCAGCACTTTATAAGCTTCGGTCAGGATATGCCCGGAGCCACAGGCCGGGTCCAGCACTTTAATACGTTCCGGTTCAATACTCGATGGGGTGATAGCTGCCAGCTGCGCCTGCACCTCTGGCGTTTGCTCCGCTGGCTCAATGTAGTACGGCATTTTGCCTTTCAGGCTGGAGTCCGGATAGGTTTGCAGCCACTGGCGACCCACCGAGTTTTGCACCAGATATTGCACAATCCAGTTCGGAGTAAACAGCTGGGTAGCAGCAGGAATATCTTCGCTCTTCACCACCTTGCCGATCACGGCATCTTTTTTCTCGGAAATATAGAACTGATACAGCCAGCCGATCACTTCGACCTGTTCCCAGTCTTCTTCAGGAATGGTGTCCACCAGACCGCGCAGAATGGAGTCGGTGCGAGTCAGGTTATCCGGCAGAACCAGTTCGATATCATCATTGACTGCTTCGAACAGGAAAGGCATCGCGCCGTGCAGCGCATGGCATTGTGCAAGCAACAGTTCACGGTACAGCTCTTCATCACGATCGCCAGCCAGCTTCATCTCCACGAGGCGCGCTTTGTCCAGATCCAGAGCTTCAGCCACTTCCGGCACATGATCCAGAACCTCAAAACCACCTTCCAGCGTCGGGTGAGACAGCATACGGAAACCGTGCTCAAGATAGCCATGCAGCTCCATATAGCGTATGGCGCAGAAGCGGTTAAACCAGGTGTAAGCGATATGCTCAACCAGCACTTCGTAACCCTGATTTTCTGCACGTTTGACCAGACGCTCACGACGTGACGCCAGTGATTTATCCAGCGAGAACTGACCATAACGCACACTGTCGCCAAGATCGGTTGCTTGCGCAATTTGCAGGTTGCCTTTTTTATCGGCCTCAATACCCAGCGTGGTCAGTTTTTGCATGACCGCATCGCGGAACTGTTTACGTGCCACTGGGGCGTATTTTTTGATATTTGACGTATTCATGTGAAGTCCTGAAAAGGGCAGACAACGCCTGCCCTGAAAATGGGGAATATTACTGAAGCTGTACGCGTTCGCCTGCGTTAATGGCATCCATGAGCGTTTTATGCAGCTGTTCCAGCGCTTTGTCGACCTGTTCGGCGTTATCCAGCGTTGTCACACCCGCAGCTCGTTCCATTGTTTTACGCGTGTTCACGTAGATGGTCTTTTTCAGTTTGGGTTCAGGCTTATCGATGGGGTCGATAATTCCTGGCTGAGGCGGTTTTTTCGGGTCAGGCACTTTCTTACGCTGTTCCTCAACCCAGCTGTTCAGCCGTTCGTTCGCTTTAAATTGAAGCGCCCTAACCTCAGCCTGTTCTTCCATGATTTGCGGAATCAGACCGTTCTGCTCTACTTTCTTACGCGATTGCTGCATCGGGTGTAAAAGCGAGTGCTGCAAGTCAGCAGGGACGTGCATCTCCAGCATGCTTTGCTTCAGCTCATTGATATGACCATCGATCTGTAGCAGCGCATGGCTTCGGTATTCTTCCACCAGACGCTGGTTGATGGTTTCAACGGTTTCAATCAGCGGGATAATCCGGTGCAGCTCTCCGTAAGGTCGTGCCTTACTGTAGATCCCTTCCAGCTCCTGCAAAGCCTTATGGGCCGTTTCGTCTTTATCTAGCGCGTTACGGTTAGCTTTGAAACTGCCATTCAACGCCATACTCAAGCGCTGCCAGGTGGCGTACTGGTTTTTGTAGAAACTGACCAAATCGTCCCAGTCTTCCGAGAAATCTTTAAGATCGTCAGCCGCTGCGGTGATTTTTTCAATCACCGCGTATTCTTCTTTCTCGTTGAGGATCCCGTTCAGCAATACCAGGCCTTCTTCTATCTCTTTACGGCCAGGGTTTTGTCCATTCTCTGCACGAGTTTTAAAAACGGTCAGTTCGCTCTTCCAGCGGCCAAAGAGTTCGCGAATATGAGAGACTAGAGGCTGTTCTTCACGCTCGTTAAACGGTTCTCCGGCAATCTCAGCCATCAGCTGCGCAGCTTTAGTCAACTGCGCTTCGTCATGGCGACGAACTTTATGCAGACGCAAATCGCTGTAACGACGTGAATTATTAAACGCATCCCACGCCTGCTTCAGTGCGATTTCACTGCCTTGCAGAGTGAAGCTGTATTTACCGCTGCGTGCCAGACGGGCCACCAGCAATTTGACCTCATCCTCCGGCCAGCCAAATGGGCGACGGCCAAAAGTGGTAAGAATATCCCGCAGGTAAACTGGCTTATGAGTCTCAATACTCATACTGATCCAGTTGTCCACTTCACGCATCGCCTCTGGGTTGGATTCTTCCATATCACCGAGGTCGAGCTGGGTATCATTTTCTACTGTCAACAGCGCGTGAGTTTCACGATTTACGTCTCCGGTACTAAGACGCAGCAATTTTAGCTTAGAGAAACTGTTCTCGATAACGTAACCGCAGGCTGCATCCACGATAGCTAACGGCGAAGAGGATTTCTTATCCAGCCGTTCGCCCAGCGCCCAGACATCAGCCTGAGCCAGCAAGCCTTCGATCTGCGCCTTCAGCGTTTTTTCGCGCATGCCATTTTCACGGCCTTTTTCTGCCAACAGCGTTGCCTGTTCCGGGCGTTGACCACTTTGCTTGCTAAGGAAGGCTTTGGTCTGCGCGTACATGGTCAGGTCTTGCCAGGTACGAGCCTCGTCAGGCAGGCAAATTAAGATGCAGTCTTTACTGTCCGTCATCAGCAGACTGTTGGAATGCGCCCCCTTGTAGCTCTCGTAGTTCGAGTCCAGTGGCGTGAGCACTTTAACCACCAAATCGTTAAGATTTGCGCCATCCAGCGGATGCCCGTTACAGAAGCGACTGATATCAAAATCCTGCTTATTGGCCGGATAGCGATATCTTTTATTCTTTAGGATCTCTTCGAAAATGATGGTTGAGAGCTGCTTATTGATAGTAGTGAATTCCACGTCAATATTGCGGATTTCGTTTTCAATCTCTTTTTCTTCGTTAGTGAGGAAAACGAATTTGTCATCTATACGCGAAATCAGCATCTCAGCCTGCAGACGATTAAGACTGGCTTCAATCTGTCGACGGAGTTCCACTTTGTCAGTATCAATACGCTCGATAGAGAGCGTGACGAGATTGTCGAGAGTACTTTTCAGCACATCGACGTAGCGGATTAGGAACAGCGTCTTCAAAAGTTTACCGTCAAATTCCGTCAGCGACGGAGACTGACAGGCCTGAATGATAGTGCGGCTAACGGCGGGTTCCAGGAAGCTTTCAATCGCAGAATAGAAACGCCAGAAGGGGACCAAGCTATCCAGACCATCTTCAGAAATCTGGACTGCTGCCGACTGGAAGGCATCCAGCAGAGAGCGCTCCCCCATTGCCAGTTGCTTACCAGCTGCCCCTTTGGTACGAATAGATTCAAAGACCTTTTGCAGGATCTGGTAATGCCACGGTACAAACGGATAGTTATCCACGAACTCGCGGCTGTTTGTATAGGCACGCAGCGTAGCTGTCGTTGTCGTGTCAAACGCCAACTGGTTACGCAGAATATCGCCTTTTTCCTGCCAGACAGCTTCCAGCGCCGGTATTGCCGCTTCTGTTTTCACCAGCAGACGTTTTTGGATAACTTCTGAGGTATTTGAGCTGGAGAGTTGTAAGCGCGTTGAGAAACGTCCCTGAATCTTGGAGAAATCCTGACCGTCGCGACTGCTCATACCGCCAATGGCGGCATTAATGTCGGCCTGGGAAGTCACAATCACCCATGCGCGTCCACCGCAAATAACGCCCAAGTTTTCGGTGATGGTTTGCAGCTTCAGCATCATCTGGGCATCTTTGCCAATAAACTGCCCAACTTCATCGACCATAAACAGGATGTTGCGGTTGCCTTGACTATCCAGCCACTCTTTAACCCACGTACAGAAATTTTTGATATCCAGAGGGAAGTTCTTATCAAGTTGCTCGATCCACTGGCGAGAAGACTCTTCACTCTGGCCTGTAGCAACACTCAGCGCCTGAGCCATCTGATCGTTTATCATCAGATAAACATCACGTTCATCTTCCCAACGAGAGCCAGTGATATCCGCAAAGGTGGCTTTAAAGGTATCAAACTGTCCACGCTTATCGAGTTCACGTTCCAAGTGTGCAATATGCGGGAAGTCCCCACAATAACCAGCCAGTTCGTTAAAAACTTTCAGAAAGACTTTGAGGATGGCATCCACGCCATCTTCAACATTCGCACGTGAGTCAATATTGAATAGAACGGCATCAGTCGGATGCTGAACCGATTTTCTAATATCGGCCAATAGCAGTGCATCATCAATTTTCTCTTCAAAGAAGGAGAGCGCATTACGCGTGACTCCATTGTGGCTAACTTCGCGGTTCGCCAGCAGATAGGAAAGGATCTTAATGAAGTGTGATTTACCGGACCCAAAGAAGCCTGAAACCCAGACGCCCATTTTGTCGGCAAGCTGTAATCTGCCTGGTCCAGTAGCAGGGGCATAGACTTCAAAGAACTGACGCAGGTGACCATCGAGCTCCCGAGTAATGACGTACTCATCCAGTTCTATCCAGGCGCTTTCGTCGTCGGTCTGCTCGGCTTTAACCACGCCGTTAATATTACGTTTTAGCGGTTTCTCAAAAATTTGTTCAATATTCATTGCTGTCGTCTTTTAACGAGGAGTCAAAGTCGCCGCAGGTCCGGTTTCAGGTACCAGTCTGAAGGCGCGGTAATAGTTACGGGAATTAATGCCAGCGAGTGGTGAAAGATCATATCCGCTGTAGGTGCCTGGATAGAACATCAGCAGTGGTGTAAACCCCATCACGTCCTGAAGTGCGCTCATAAGCTCATGACCGCGAACCAATGGCCAGGCGTTACCGAGGCCCGTCAGAATGACAAATTGCTGCGCCGGAAGATCGACCGTGCGCGCAATATATTCCGCGATTTTTTTCTGGCTCAGTGGGGCTGCCAGATGCTTTTTCAGTGTTTCAAGGCCAAGCTCAGGCTCTCGCTGACAGATACGGTCAAAGAGCTTACGTTCCTCCAGCATATCGATGATTATCTGGAAGATATTTAGTGTTTTATAGGTGTACTTTTTATCCAGTTTTTTGAATAAAAAGTGCAGGTATTCGCGGACCTGAAGCTCTTGCTTTGCCGGATAATCAAAGATCCAGAATCCAATCTCATTGCCGGAACCTTGGTTTTTCAAAAAACGGTCGTCGCCGATACGTTCTTCTAACTGTTTTAATCGATATTCAAGGATCGGGTCATTCATACGTTACCCTCCAGAATAGGGAGCAGTTCGGCTTTGTTTAAACGATGCAAGGCCGTTGCAACATCTGGTTGAAGGAAAACGTTTTGTAAATTGCGGCGGCGTGGGCTATCCAGGTAACCAGCTTCTGCCAGTGCCTTAATCAGATTGTTACCCATCTTTTGGATAGATGAATCAGAGAAAGCCGCCAGCTCCGGGTGCAATCGCAGATTCTCATCCACAAACTCCCTCCAGCAATTTATACCAAGCTTTTCTTTAAACTGTTGACGAGCCGGATTTACGACATCAGCAACAAACCCCGCAACAATTGGAGACTGGACCATCAATGCAACCAATAGCATTTGTAGACGTTCGCTTTCACTACCATCAGCAATCAGTTTCCAGCACTCCCGATCCAGGGTCATCAATCGCAGCCTTAAGGTTCGGGCATAACGATTTGCGGTACTGATAGAGGACGTCTGAAGAATGTTTTCATTGATTATTTGCTGCTGCCAGGTCGTTTCATCTGGTTCAGAAAGCAACAGTTCAGCAATGGTTCGGCTCTCCCGGACCATCAACGAACCGCCCAGCAGATCGCCAATCCAGCGTTTGTCATTTTTTATCATGGTGTTTGTCATCAAAAATCCGGAATGCTGCTCGCAAAAATCAAGTAATGATTGTAATCGGCATGCAGGATAGATGCTATGACTATGGTCAGCTCAATATACGTTCACAGTACGAGTGCGTTCACAAAAATAGGAGGGTTAACCTTTTCCTGTATCGTAAGCGTTAACCGGACGCCGTATTGACACTGGTCAGGCAGGTATAGCCACGTTCCACGGCAGAAGTTCACCAACCCTGTTGGAAGGCCACTCAGGCAGAACGCTCAGGATGTGGCGCAGATACGCTTCCGGATCGATACCGTTCAGACGGCACGTTCCGATCAGTCCGTACAGCAGTGCACCACGTTCGCCACCATGATCGCTCCCGAAGAAGATGTAGTTTTTCTTTCCCAGGCAGACTGCGCGAAGCGCCCGCTCCGCGGCGTTATTGTCGGGTTCCGCCAGACCGTCACGGCAGTAGTAACACAGGGCATCCCACTGGTTCAGGGCATACGTGAACGCCTCTCCCAGCCGGGATTTTTTCGACAGTGTCGCACTTTTCTCCACCATCCACTCATGCAGTGACGCCAGCAGCGGCGCACTCCGCGACTGTCTGGCCGCCAGACGCTCTGTCTCCGGCATGCCGCGTATTTCCGCTTCGATGGCGTACAGTTCGCCGATGCATTTCAGCGCTTCCTCCGCCGTGGCGCTCTGGCTGCTGATGTACACGTCGTGGATTTTTCGGCGGGCATGCGCCCAGCATGCCGCCTCTGTCAGCACGCCGCCTTCTCGCGATGTACTGAACAGCCGGTCATACCCCGCGAAGGCATCTGCCTGCAGGACGCCACGGAAGGAGCGAAGGTGCAGCTCCGGGTGTTTTCCCTGCCGGTCCGGTGAGTACGCGAACCACGCTGCCGGAGGATCTGACGAACCGGCATTCCGGTCATCCCGGACATACGTCCAGATACGCCCGGTTTTCGTCTTCTTTCTGCCCGGTGCAAGCACCGGAACCGGAGTGTCATCCGTATGCAGTTTGTGGCAGTCCATCACGTAGTGGTAAAGGGCCTCATCCAGCGGGGCCATTAACCGGCAACATGCATCCACCCAGTTGGAGAGCAGAGCCCGGCTCAGATCCACGCCCTGACGGGCAAAGATTTCGCACTGGGGATACAGCGGCAGGTGTTCGCAGTATTTGGCCGTTAACACGCGGGCCAGCAGACCCGGCCCGGCGATACCCCGATCGATGGGACGTGATGGCGCGGGAGCTTCAACGATACAGTCACATCGGGTGCAGGCCTTTTTCACCCTGACCGTGCGGATCACTTTCAGGGCGCTGGAGACCAGTTCCAGCTGCTCCACGCTGACTTCGCTGAGGTACGCCATACCGCTGCCGCATTCCGGACAGCTGGTTTCCGCAGGATCCAGCCGATGTATCTCGCGGGGAAGGTGTGCCGGTAACGGGCGACGATGGCGGGACTGACGTAACTGCCGAGGTACCTGCGGATCGTCTTCCCGTCCGTTGTAGCGATCGCTTTGCTGCTCCTGCTGTTTCAGCAGGGCTTCGGCTTCTTCAACCTGTCGGCGAAGTTTTTCGGAGCGGGTACCGAACAACATTCGACGCAGTTTTTCTATCTGTGCCCGCAGATGCTCTATCTCGCGCTCTTCGTTCTCTATTTTCTCTTCTGCGCGGGCCAGTGCAGAACGCAGGAACGACTCAGTCTCTGCAACGAGACTGAGCTGACTGTCTTTCTGGCGAAGCGTGTCTTCCAGCGCAGCGATACGGGCGAGATAGTCGTGATTCATAACCGCTTTTATAATGCGGTTATGATTTTTTTACAACATTGTCAGTGAGTTAAGGCGGGATATTTTTGGCTGGCGCCAGTCCAGCTTATCAAGGAGCATGGCAAGTTGTGAGCGGGTGATCGCGATTTTGCCGTCGCGTACAGCAGGCCAGACGAACTGTCCCTCTTCCAGGCGTTTGATAAACAGGCACAGACCATCAGCATCAGCCCAAAGTATTTTCACGGTATCGCCACGGCGTCCCCGGAAGATAAACAGATGGCCGGAGAAGGGATCCTCATCCAGAACGTGGTGTATCTGTTCGCCCAGCCCGTTGAAGGATTTACGCATATCCGTGGCCCCGGCGACCAGCCAGATGCGGGTGCCTGACGGGAGGGATATCATTGTGTCCTCCCGGTCAATTCGCGGATCAGCACAGCCAGCAACTCTGACGACGGGTTCTCCAGCGTCATTTTCCCATGGCGGAACTCAACATGACAGGAAGTGGCGCTGGCGTGAGCGGAGGAGAACGTACACAGAGTGTCATTCTCTGCGGCGGGCAACGGGTCGTTGATAACGTCGACGGACAACAGAGTCGGAGAAGCCGGAAGAGATTGAGGTACCACCGGCCCCACGATAGTTGCAGGCATTCGACGAGAGATTCGCCCCTCTCTCTGCCAGAGGCGTAGCCACTTAAAAATGAGATTATTATCAACGCCATGTTCCCGCGCCAGTTGTGCGACGTTGGCATCTGGTCGTGAAGCCAGTTCGACCATCCGAAGTTTGAAGTCACTGGAATAGACGGTACGCGATTCAGTTCGCCAGTTGGCAGCATTTTCCATGAACAGAACTCCTTCTAAATTAGACGGAGCTCTAAGCTAGCGATCCCGGGACTGGAATCACAGGCGGCAGTGACTTGACGCTTACGAATGATTGATGTTCTAGGTCCAGAGAAGCGCAGACGGCGCAGCGTTCAGGAAAAAATCGCCATTGTTCAGCAGAGCTTTGAGCCCGGAATGACCGTGTCGCTGGTCGCCCGTCAGCATGGCGTTGCTGCCAGTCAGCTGTTCCTGTGGCGTAAGCAATATCAGGAGGGAAGTCTTACTGCTGTGGCTGCCGGAGAAGAAGTCGTGCCTGTCTCTGAACTCACAGATGCGCTGAAGCAGGTTCGGGAACTTCAGCGCCTGCTGGGCAAGAAGACGATGGAAGTTGAGATCCTCAAAGAAGCGGTGGAGTACGGCCAGTCGCGAAAATGGATAGCGCACGCACCCTTGTTGCCAAAGGACGGGGAATAGCCCTGGTCAGCCGCACCATGGGTGTGTCGCGTGCGCAGCTGTCACTGCGAATTAACCGTTCTGTCGACTGGCAGGACAGACGCTGTAACCGGCGTAATGACGAAGCAGACGCTGAAATACTGTCGAATATTCTCGACATCATCAGCGATATGCCCAGTTACGGCTATCGTCGTGTGTGGGGTATCCTGCGTAAGCAACGCCGCAGAGAGGGACTCCCCCCGGTCAATGCCAAACGGCTTTACAGGGTAATGAGCGAGCATAACCTGTTGTTGTTGCATGACAAACCAGAGCGACCGAAGCGTGAACATAAGGGCAAAGTCGCGGTGGCAAAAAGCGATATGCGGTGGTGTTCAGATGGCTTCGAGTTCGGCTGCGATAACGGCGAAAAACTGCGGGTAACGTTCTCGCTGGACTGCTGTGACAGAGAGGCCATAGACTGAGCAGCAAGCACGGGAGGCTACGACAGTTCGACGGTGCAGGATGTGATGCTGAGGTCGGTGGAAAAGCGCTTCGGCGACAGGTTGCCAGCCACACCAGTGCAGTGGCTGACGGATAACGGTTCAGCGTATACCGCGCATGAAACGCGGAGGTTCGCGAGAGAACTGAATCTGGAGCCCTGCACAACAGCGGTGAGCAGCCCGCAGAGTAATGGCATGGCCGAGCGGTTCGTGAAAACGATGAAAGAAGACTATAGCGCGTTCATGCCAAAACCGGATGTGAGAACAGCCCTGCGAAACCTTGCAGCAGCGTTCACGCATTACAATGAAAACCACCCGCACAGCGCGCTGGGATATCGTTCACCACGGGAATACCTGCGGCGGCGAACCAGTAATGGGTTAAGTGATAAAAAGTGTATGGAAATACAGGAGCCAATCCACTAAATTTTTAGAACATAACGCTTATTTATTGTTGTTTGATTTTTTTAAGGAAAAAGATTGTGAATACATTTAACCGAACTACCACATGCATCGTGATTTCCGCAGCATTGTTACTTGGAGGCTGTGCCAATACCGGAAGCTCTCTCCTGTCTGGGACAAAGCCGGATCCTCGCCTTACCACCACAGAACAATCACAGTTTTTTAGCGCTTCTGGTGCACAAGGTTGTGGCGTAGGCGCCGTATCCGGCGCAGCTCTCGGCGCGTTAGTAGGGGCGCTAGCAGGTGACTCGAAGAAAGCGCTTGCCGGCGCTGCAATTGGTGGCGCTGCTGGCTGTGCTGCAGGTATGACCGCTAACTACTATCTTGACAGACTGAAAAAAGATTATGCCTCCACCGCCGATCGTCTGCAGGCAATGGATAACGACATCAGCAAAGATACCGCAGCGGTTGAAAAATCGACGCTGGCGATGAAACAAGTTATTAGCGAAAACCAGGCCACCTTAACCAAAATCAGCATCCAAAAAGATAAAGCTGGATTTGATAAAGCCGGTGCGAAAACCCAGCTGGCGCAAATTGATGCCAACATCAGCAAGATGAAAGAGACCATGAAAGGCATGAAGGATAAAGAATCTGCCTATAAGGTCGCTTTACAAGGTCAAACGACCACCACAAGTGCAGAGAAAAGCAAGCTGGCAAATTTGAACAAAGAATATGCCAATCTCAATAGCAAGATTGCTGCTCTGGAACAAGAAACCAACGAGCTGTATGAACAGCGCCAGGCGATCTCCCTTGGTTAACCCTTTCGGCCGATAGCATTATCGGCCGGTTTAAGACTGCTTAAAGCAGCGTTATTCGACGCTAATGATGGATTATTTGATGAGAAAATACGCACTTCTTGCCGCCCTTGTCCTTACGGGTTGTACTACGTCTCCCCAGGACTGTGATTTACACGCACAAGATCCAAGCTTTATTACCAAACTGAGCTGCGCCACGTCGGGTGGTTATCGTCAGCAGGTTGATCAAAAAGAACAGCAGGTTCGCCTGAGCCAATATCAAAATGAATCGGCCAGGCAACAGCAGGATTATACCCAAAACAGACAGCAGACCTTAAATCAAAAGCTGGCAGATGAACAAGCAAGGCTAAATGCCGTGCGTTCGGATCTGTCGCAGACTCTCGCAAAACTGAAATCAAGCAAGATTCAAAGCCGCGAACGCCAGCAGGAAATTGCCAAATTGCAGGAGCTGCAGCGCCAGTCACAAACGGCAACGAGCGCCAGCGAAATTTCAGCGATTGAGAAAAAGGTCGCCGAAGCCAAGCACAAAATAAAAGTTCTCGAAGAAGCAAATACGCTCCGCTAAAAGCGCAGAAAACGTTCCGGCTGTCTGAGATGCAATGATACACATCTCATGCATATCACCCACAACAATAATGATTTGCTTATGCAACGATTAACAACTGCCGCGCCGATTCATGAAGCAACGCTGACAACCTATGAAGAGACGGTCGGTATCATACATCGTCATCTTCCCCCTTCACTGGCGCTGCTGTATGCCACCGCGCGTCGCAATGCCGAAGGACGCCTGGAGTGGTGGACAGCACGTCAGGGGCTGGCTAAACCTTTTTCCGCACTGAATGACGCCGAACGGCTGACTGTTGAGAATAAACGTCAGCAATATCAGGACATTCTGGCGGGGTTAATCAGCCAGCTGGCCGCGCGCGGCGAAGATAAGTCAGCACATGCGTTGCAAACGCTACTCACCCAATCACACCACCTCGACGGCTATAGCGTCGGCGGCGAACCGGTGTTGGTCAATTGGGCCACAGCCAGCACAGCGGCGCCCCTCCATACGGTAGTGGTTATCCCCTGGTGCCGCGGTTTTCTTCCTTGGCTGGCATTATTGCTACTGCTGCTCCTACTCGTCGGTGTCTGGTGGTGGTTTACACATCGCCCGGCCGTGACGCTCCCCGTTGTTACACCAACCCATACCGAATTAACTGACACCAATCCCAGCGTGAAGCTTGAGAAACGTCAGGATTTTGGCCGGATAAAAATCAATCTGCAGTGGAAGCAGGGGGACCACAAAGAGCCTGTCGATCTCGATATTGCCGCCTTTGTGCGCTTAAAAAACGGTGAAATCAGCGGCGCTGAGGCGCTGAGTCATTTGCCCGGCAACTATGACCAGCCACCGTATCTGCTGCTGCAGGAAGATCTGCGTGAAGGCAATGACGTGGATGGCGAATGGCTTTTCGTCAACGGCAGCCACTGGCAGGACATTGATGAGGTGCTGATTTATAGCTTCATTTACGCTGGCACCGATAACTGGCAAGGGACAAACGCCTCCGTCACCCTCTATGTCCCCGAACAGCAGCCGATTACATCCATGCTCACGGATAGCGACCAGCGTAATAATGTCGCCGCCATCGCCAGGCTCAAAAATGTCGATGGCAATATTCAGGTTGAACGCCTTGACCGTTTCTTCCCCGACCGCGAGTCGATGGATAAGCACTATGGCTGGGGTTTCAAATGGACGCCCGGCGCGACCAAAAATTAGCCTGCACCACTGTGGCTTTAGTCAAATTACAGCCTTTAAGGGTTAGATAATGCGAAATTCGATTCAGGGACCACTACTTCGTACCGGAAATAACTCTTCATTCAAGGCGCTGGGTGAAACGGGCTATCCTGTTTTCAAGATGGCCTTCCAGCTACGCGAAGCCATCTATCGTCTTGATGCAGGGCGCGATCTGGCCCGTCATCTGGCTATCCCGCAAAACGATCAGGGCGGTGACAGAACCGACTGGTACAGCAGTTTTCCCGGCGATGTTATCCCGTGGAGCGGCGCAAGCGAAGCGGAGCGAGAATCGGCGCGCCAGCAATTTAATGCGTTTCGAATGGCAGTACAGTCACTAAGCGAACAGTTGCTCAACGCGGAGCAAAGCGGAACCGGCGGCGATCGTCGGGTCTTTGCCCAGTTGCTAAAATCTGTAACCCATTTCCCCGATTATGAGTTTGTCTATCTCGTTAATGGAACGCTGGTGATCACCTTTTGGGGGTTTGTCCACCCGGAAGGGGAACAACGTCACCCGATGCATTGGCTGAGTTCATCGTCCGTTCCCGCCGCCGCCCTCGCGGCCGTTCCGCCGCAGGCCAGCGCCACGGAAAAAACCGTCGAACCCGCTCCCGCGCCCTTTGTTGATGTTCGAACGCGCCGCTGGCGCTGGCGTTGGTTGCTATGGCTACTTTTGGCGTTACTGCTGCTGGCGCTGCTGTTAGGGCTGCTCCGCGGCTGCGCTCCTTCTCTTTCCCTGCCGGGCCTCCCTGGTCTTTCTGCGGATAAAACCACGGTCACCGCTGAACCTGTGGCTACGCACCCGGCCACCAGCACCCATGACGTGGCGATCAGGGGGTCAGAAACCGCCGTTGGCGCTCGCGCCGTACCCGGCATTGTGGAAGGGTCAACCGCGGACGCGCATCCTGCGCTGGATTCAACGGTGCCCGCGATGCCTGCCGACACATCTGACAGAGCGGTAGACGGCGATGCGACGCCGCCGCCGGCTAACGCAAATGAAGCCAGCGTAGAACCGCCACTGCCGCCCGGCGTACAGGATACCCACGACGAGCAGACGCCTCCGGGCGTGACTCCGGTAACCGCCCCGCCGCTCGTTGCGCCGCAGGGCGAACCGTTAACCCTCCCGGCCACCCTGCCGGACGGCCCGGCGAAGTTTCTTAACGGCGAATGGCGCGTGAATGGCGGTATTCAGGACAAGCACACCGGACGCCCGCTCCAGCTGCAATATAATTTTGACCAGGGCAACGGTACCGTCAGCATCCGCCAGTCCAGCGGCGTAACGTGCCGTGGCCCAGCCAACGGTAACGTGCAGCAGGGGGCGCTCAACATTACCAACCCTGAGCAAATGACCTGCAGCGATGGCTCAAACTTTATTGTGCCGACCATCGAGTGCAAATCACCTTCCGCGGGTCATGCCGATTGTATTGGCAGCAACGATGGGGAAAAAACCTTCCCGATTCGTATGCTTCAACCTAATTCCTGAACAGGGACGAGATAACTATGTTGCCCGAGATTGTATCTTTTGATCGTCAAGTAACCCTGGTAGGCGACTCCGGGATCCAGTTTATGGATTTTGGTTTGTCTCCAGGACGTTTGCCCGCCGGTGAATTTGTTAAATTAGCCAATGGCGTATTGACCCGTTTAATCTACAACGAACAGCGTGATTACTATTTTTATCAGCCCAGCCCGGCAAATATCGAGAAGGCTAAAAGCCAGTACGATATTCCCGTTGAGCAGAGTCTTAAGCTGTTTGACGGGACATGGTTGCCGCTTCCCCTACTCCGTTTCAGCCCGCCTGACGTCTATCAGGAAGGGCCGCTAAACTGGGCGCGTTTTCGTATCGTCAAGCTGGACAAGCCTGATATGGATGGGCATAGCCATCGAATGACGTTGGCTATCGATACTCGCGTAATGGCCAAACAGCAGGCCGCCGCCGACCTCAGCCCGAACCAGGAAGATGTCAATGCCGGGGCAACCTTTGCGGTGGCGACAGCCACCTATGCCCTCAACTGGTATCTCACGCAAGAGTGGATTGTCGACTGGCTGAAAGAGGTATTTAAAGAGGCGAGCAAAGGCCGGGATATCGACGAACGCGAGCAGGAGCTTAACCAGCAGTATCCGCTGGCGCACTACCTTAACCTTCTTTCACTGATGGCGATTCCCGTCGAAGGTTTGCAAAGTCAGACCGCCCCCATCATTGAATTGCCGCAGTTCAGGGTCATCGCCAATCGGGAAACTAACGCTATCAAGCCTATTCCCGTTGATTTGATCCTCGATGTCGGTAACTCACGCACCTGCGGTATTCTCATTGAAGATCATGGGCAATCAGGTTCAGGTATGCAGCACAACTATGTGCTCAAATTGCGCGATCTTAGCGCGCCGGAACATGTTTATACCGAACCCTTTGAAAGCCGGGTCGAATTTTCACAGGCCTTCTTCGGCAAAGATCACTGCTCGGTGCGTAGCGGCCGCCACGATGCCTTCCAGTGGCCGACGATCGCTCGTATCGGCGGAGAAGCGGGTCGTTTAGCGGCGCGCCGAAAAGGCAGCGAAGGTTCAACCGGCCTCTCCAGCCCTAAACGTTATCTTTGGGATGAAAAATATTACGGTCAGGGCTGGCGATTCAACGGTAGCTACGTGCAGGACAGTAATCCACTCGCCACCGCTGCGCCGTTCGCGAATCTGATCGATGAACGGGGCGAGGCGTTACACACCATCGAAGATGAGATGGATCGCATCCCGGTCTTTACGCCACGCTATTCCCGCAGCTCGCTGATGACCTTTATGCTCGCGGAAGTATTAACCCAGGCGATTAGTCAGATTAATAGCCCGGAACAACGCATACGTCAGGGACACGCAGGTATTCCGCGTCAGCTACGCCATATTATTCTGACCGTGCCGCCCGGTATGCCGATGGCTGAACGTTGCGTACTGGATGACCGTATGCGTCAGGCGGTCGGTTTAGTCTGGAAAGCGCTACGCTGGCACAACGGCGAAAACGATCCTTATGAGGATGAGCAAGAAGATCATAGTCAGACAAACATTAAAATTCCGCTGCCGAAAATCAGGGTCGAGTGGGATGAAGCGTCCTGCGCGCAGTTGGTTTATCTCTACACCGAGATAAACCAAAACTTTGCCGGTCACCCGGAGTCGTTTTTCGACGCCCTTAGCCGACCCGACAGCACGCAACGTGAAAGAATATCCATCGCATCTATCGATATCGGCGGCGGCACCACCGATCTGGTCATCACCGATTATCATCTCGATCGCAATGGTCATAGTGGGGGCGGCGCTAACGTCCATATCATCCCGCAGCAGCGTTTTCGCGACAGTTTTAAAATTGCCGGCGACGATATTCTGCTGGATGTCATCCAGTCCTATGTGCTTCCAGCCTTTGAGCAGGCGCTGCGTGAAACGGGGGTCATATCCGTTGAGACGCTGATGTCTCAACTGTGCGGCTCGCAAAATATTAGCGCGGCGGAATCCGTGCTGCGCCAGCAGCTCACCCTCCAACTCTTCGTTCCCCTCGCGTTGCACATTCTGGGTAAATACGAGCAATTCGATCCGCTGGACGAGCAAACGCATATCGTGATTAACCAACGTGTCGGCGATCTACTGCCGGTAGGTTCTCTGCGTGATGAAGTCGAGAGCTTTGTTCGCCGCGAAGTACAAAAAGCTGGTGGTCCGACCGATTTCAAACTAGCGGAGGTAATGCTCACTCTGCCGCTCGCCAGAGTGCATAACGATTTGTGCTCGGGTAAGTTCAACATTGATAAAGTGCTAACCGCGCTGTGCGAAGTGCTGAGCTATTATCATTGCGACCTGCTACTGCTGACGGGCCGCCCTTCGCAGCTGCCGGGCATTCAGGCAATTATCCGTCGCAACCTGCCGTTGCCGCCGGGGCGTATTTTACCTCTGCACGGTTATCAGACCGGCACCTGGTATCCGTTCCATAAAAATGGCCATATCGACGATCCGAAGAGCACCGCCTCCGTTGGCGCGATGCTCACGCAACTGTGCGCAAATCACAGCATTCCTAACTTCCATTTCCGTACCTCGGCGCTGAAGCCTTACTCAACGATTCGCCATATTGGCACCATTGATATGGATAACCTGATTCGCAGTGCCGATATCGTTTATCGCCATATCGAATCGGAGAACGGGCAGATAAAATTGCCGACATTCACCGACGAAAATGGCGAGAACACCACGCAAAGTATCATCATGCGTGGCGATTTGCGGCTGGGTTATCGTCAACTGGATGCCGAACGTTGGGCCGCCGCACCGCTTTATACCTTACGTTTTAGCGAAGAAGGCCGTAAGAAGTTTTCCGCCGCCTTCTCCGTGGATAACGGTTCACCGTACCTGAAAGTGAGACTGGCTATCGACAAAGGCAAACGGGCGCGCCAACTGGGCTTAATCAGCGATCGGCTGATGATTGCGGATATCACCAGCAACACCGATAAGTCATTCAGCAAGCGTGATGTAGATCTGGAACTCAATACTATGCCCGATACGGGGCTCATTGATAGCCGACACTGGCTCGATAGCGGGAGTGTTAAAAAATAATGAATAGCGATCAAAAATCTCTCACTCAGGGCTGGGCAGCTATCGCTCAGGGCTGTCAGGACGCACTTGGCTGGGTTGATGCAGTGCGTTCCGGTTCACGTCGCCTCGACAACGAGGCGGATAAACTCAACCTTAGCTTGCTCCGCACGCGTAACCAGGCCAATAGCCTGACGCTGGTCGCCAGAACGCCAATGACCTTCGGTTTTTTCGGCATTTCTCAGGCCGGGAAATCCTATCTCATCTCCGCATTGGCAGCTGGCAGCAATGGTTCACTGGAAGCCCTTTATGGCGAACGGCGCGTCGACTTTATCAAAGAAGTGAATCCCGTCGGCGGTGGTAAAGAGGCCACCGGCCTGGTCACCCGCTTCACCCGCCAGGCCCCCGCCGCGCCTGCGGGCTATCCTGTGCCTCTGCGCCTGTTCAGTGAAATCGATCTGGCCAAAATTCTGGCAAACGCCTGGTTTAATGATTTCAACCACGAGCAGCTGAGCTTTCAACTTGATGAAGCCAGGGTTGAAGAGCGACTGCGCCCCTTCCTGCAACGCGCCACACAAGCAAAAAGCTATAACGGCGTGAGCCAGGAAGATGTGGTTGCCTTATGGGATTACCTGAACGCCTCGTTCAGAAAATCGGTTGAAAAACTTGAACACGCCTATTGGCCGCAGGTGTTGAAAATTGCCCCTGCGCTGAGTCCTGGTGAACGCGCAGAGCTATTTTCTTTATTGTGGGGAGAACTGCCGGCCCTCACCGAGACCTATCGTTCATTAGCCAATGTGCTGACCAAACTCAATCATGCCCGGACGGTGTTCGCCCCGCTGGAGACGCTTATCGATCACAGTAATGGCAGCATTATGAACGTCGACAGCCTTAACCGGCTAGGCTCCAGCCAGGATCGCCACGTGGAGATCCGCTACTGGAAAGAGGAGCAGCAAATCGGCAGCGCCAGCTTAACCCAGGCGGAACTGGCAGCGTTAACCACCGAGCTTATCTTCCCGTTAGCGGAAGTCGAGGCCGACAGCGTCGTGGAGCAGGTCGATCTGCTTGACTTCCCTGGGTATCGCGGGCGTCTTAAAATTACCGCACTGGAAGAGGCCGGTAGAGAGGGGCTTAATCCCATTTGCCAGCTTCTGCTGCGCGGTAAAGTCGCCTATCTGTTTGAACGTTACACCGATAATCAGGAGATGAACGCGCTGGTCGTGTGCGCCAGCTCCGCCAAACAGAGCGATGTTGCTGACGTTGGTCCGGTATTAAACCGCTGGGTAGAAAAAACGCAGGGTAAAAGCGCCGAAGAACGTCAGGGCCGTAACCCTGGGCTGTTCTGGGCCATCACCATGTGCGATATGCGCATCAACAGCAGTCTGCAACTCACCACCGAACAGTTAAAAGAAGGCTGGGAAGGTATGCTGCACATGACCTTGCTGGAGCGTTTCGCCCAATATGATTGGCTGCAGCAATGGGCGCCCGGCCAGGCGTTTAATAACTGTTTCCTGGTGCGAAAACCGGGGCTGGATAATCCGTTCATCGACCTAAAAGACGGTACAGAACAGGAGCGAAACAAGGAAGCGTGCATCACCGAGCGCTATCGCCAGAAGCTCGACGAAATGGGCAGCACCTTCATTAGCGCTAAAAACGTGCTGCAACACGTCACCGAGCCGAGCAAAGCCTGGCACGCGATGCTCGAGCTCAACGATGGCGGCATGGGACGCTTAACCAAAGCGCTGCGCGGCGTCGCGCATCTGGAATTCAAGCTGGCACGTTTGCAGCAACAACTTGAGCAGTGTCGCGAGGAGACCGGCAATCGCCGCCTGGGCCGCTGGTACGAAAAAGACGGCGACGGGCAGCTCGTGAAAAAACAGGCCATCGCGAAAGAGCTATGGCAGGGGCTGTCCGCCTGCTCCCACAGTATGGGAGAGCTAATTAATCGTCTGGATCTGCCGACGCAGGAGCTTAATAACATCTATTTAAGCATTCGCGACCGCAACCCGGAACCGTCAAACGATGGCGACAGCCTGGCGGCAAACGCGTTTACCGCCAGCCCATTTGGCAACAACCCCTTCGGTGATAACCCGTTTGGCAGCGATCCCTTCGCCGACGCACCGGCTGAAATCGCCGTGGTTGACGCGCCAGCGTCAACTGCCCAGGAAAGAGTCGGCCAGGACGATGATTTCGCCCATCAGGCGTTTAAAGCCTGGGTCGCGCATTTGCGTGAACTGCCGCAGCAAGCGCCGCAGTGGCGTCAGTTGGGGATGAACAGCGAACTGATTAATCATCTCAGCGAAGAATTGATCACCGCAGCCACGCGCCTAGATCTGGAAGGCACGCTGAAACGCGCGCTGGCGGGTCAGGAGCAAGCGGGTACGCGGCGTGAACATCTTATGGCACGCCAGGTTCTGCGCGCCCAACTGACTATGCGTGATTTTATCGCCTGGTTTGGTTATCTCACTCTACCGCCTGAAAAGGTGCCCAACAGCTATGTTGGCGAGAAAAATAAAGTCTTCCTGCGCCAGAAACCGCTGATGAACGACGAGCTGCCGCAGCTCGCCGCCGTTGCGCCGCAGCCGGGTGTCTCTTATCTGGGAGACTGGCTATCCGCCCTGATGAGCGTCGTACTTGATAACGCTGGTCATAGCGCCACGCGCGATATTTCCGTCGAACATAATCGCCAACTTGGTCAAATTATCAGCCAATTGAAACAAGAGAACATGCCATGCTAGCTAAAATCATCGCCTGCCAACCGGCAGAGCCGGGTACCGCACAATTGATGGTTCGCCTGCGCGGCGAAACTGCGGTGCTGCCCGATCTGACCTTTACGCTTTGTAATAACGAGCAGAACTATCTGCAGCCCGATGGCAGCTGGAGCCCTGCACAGCACTGGTTTACTGTCAACGGCGGTTACTCCCTGGCCAACGGCAGCGGCTTTCGTATCGGCCCTACTCTACTTGACCCTTTGCTGGCAAACGCAAGCCAGGTCCAGATTCAGATCAAGCTGGCTTCAGGAGAAGTGCGCAATACCACCCTCCAATTGGTGCGTGATGAGTTGCTCTCTTCTGAAGCCAGGGGCGCGACGGGTAATTACAGCAGCAGCAGTATGCTGGCAACCCCAGAAACCGACTCCGCACCAGCGGCCATCGTAGAAGCGCCCGTCGCAGAATCTGAAACCATTGCGCCGACCATTCATGCCGAGCCGCAGCCGCAACAAAAACCTGCGGCTTCCCGCCTCCCGCTCATCATCGCCGCCATCCTGCTTTTAGTGGTGATTGCTGGCGCGCTTTGGTGGTTCATGGGCCGGGACAAAGGTCAGGAGGTGGTCCCGGCGGTACAAGCTCAGCAAGCCCCCGCAGCCGCCGCCCCTGAAGCGACGAACACCGAGCCTAAAGCCCCGGCTGGCTGTTCCGCACAGAGTTTAGACACGCTGAGCGAGCTTGAATTCGTGCAGACGTGCGTTCAGGAAAAACTCGATAGCGATAAACTGCTGGCCATTATCCAGTCAGCGAAAGAGGCGAAGAAATGCGGCATCGCCCAGCGCCTGTACGCAAATCGCGCGCAGGGCGGCGATACCAAAATCGCCCTGATTTACGCCGGTGAGTACGATCCGAAATACCATCAGGCAAGCGAATGTTTCAAAGAGGCGGATAAAGATACCGCGGCCTATTGGTACGAAACGGTACTGCAATCAGAACCCGAGAACCAAACGGCTAAGCAGCGCCTTGAGGAGCTAGCAAAATGACCCGGACTTTTTTTTGCCGTCTGGCGCTGCCCTTATGCGGCCTGTTGTTCAGCGGGCACCTCTTTGCCGCCGAGGGCGATAAACCGCTGCTTCAGGAAGGGAAGAAAACGCTATACCAGCGCATCCTGACGACGCCAGGCTGTAAGCTTAGCGACAACGCCGGGGATGAAAATGGGCAGCTTCAGCCTGCCTTTAGCAGCCTTTATGTTTATCAAAAGGAAGAGGCTAAGGGGCAAAGCTGGCTTAAAGTCGGGCCGGATAGCTATGGCAAAACCCTTGGCTGGTTGCCGAAATCCTGTACCGTAGACTGGAAAATGCAGCTGACGCTGGCGTTTACCAACCCGGCCAACCGCGATCGGTTACTCTTTTTCAAAGAGAAAGAAAGTCTGGATAACATTCTTTCTGCCCCCGATCCTGTCTCTCTGGTGGCGCCGCTGCGCGCCAAATTGAAGCGTGACGGCCACGCTGAAGGTATTCAGGCCCAGGAGCCGGAATATTTTGTCGATCTGCAAAAGCAATTTTATCTGCTGCCAATCCTGAGCGGCGAAGAGGTCATGACCGAAGATGGCTTCTATACGCGCCTGCTCAACGTGGCCTCCGTCAGCAAGGCGGATGATAACGCAGCGGCAAAACAAGATAACGACGTAAACCAGTTGAAAGGCTTTAACGCTTCGGTGGTGTTCGTTATCGATTCAACCATTTCAATGGGGCCGTATATTGAGCGCACTAAAGAGGCGGTCAATAAGATCTACGACAAAATTAAACAAGAGCATCTGGATGAGCAGGTCAAGTTTGGTTTGGTCTCTTATCGTTCAAATACCAAAGCCGTACCGGGACTTGAATATAACACCCGCATTTTCGCCGACCCTAACCAGGTCAAGGACGGCGCGGATTTTCTGCAGAAAGTCGCCGATCTTAAAGAAGCGAAGGTCTCAAGCTCTTTATACGACGAGGATGCCTATTCCGGCGTGTTATCAGCTATTGATGACATTGACTGGAGTCCATTCGGCGCCCGCTATATGGTGCTGATTACCGATGCTGGCGCGATTGAGGGCAGCAATAAACTTTCAGGAACCGGCCTTGATGCCAGCCAGCTCCGTCTGGAAGCCGGTAACCGCGGCATTGCTATTTATACGTTGCACCTGAAAACCGCCAGCGGCAAAGCAAACCATACCAAAGCCGAGAGCCAGTACCGCGATCTCTCCAATTTTGATAGCACGCAATCTAACCTTTATCAGGCGGTGAATGCAGGCGATATCAAAATGTTCGGTCAGCAGGTTGATGCCCTGGCGTCAGCCATTACGGAACAGGTGAAAGCCGCCTATATGGGGGATGCCGCCATTGGCAGCGCGCTGTATGCCAAAGATGAGGGGCAAAAGCTCACGGCGGAGCAGAAATTGCTCCAGGATACGGCGTTAATCGGGCATGCGATGCAGTTAGCCTATTTGGGCAAACGCAACAGCACCCAGGCCCCGCTGGTGTTCCAGGCCTGGATTAGCGATCGCGATCTGATTAAGCAGAACATCCCCACAACAGATGTTCGCGTGCTCTTAACCAAGGGACAGCTGAGCGATTTAAGCGATGCCGTCAGCCAGATTCTGAAAGCCGCTAATGAAGGGATGATCTCGCCCACTAAGATGTTTGAACAACTGCGCACCGTTGCGGCAACAATGGGGACCGATCCTAACCAGTTGAAACAGCAAGACAGCGCGAGCATCGGCGATCTTGGCGTGCTGGGCGAGTATCTGGCCGATCTTCCCTACAAAAGCGATGTGCTGAATCTCGATGAAGAAACGTGGAAAAGCTGGGATGGGCTGTCACAGGAGAAATTTATCCGCACACTGTCATCCAAGCTGCGTCACTATCAAAAATATAATGCAGATGTCGACCGCTGGGTCGAGCTGGCGCAAGGTAGCGATCCGCGCGATCGCGTGTATCCCATCCCACTGGAAATGATGCCCTGATGCTGCACATTGAAGACTTGTGCGTGGTTCGTGGTCAGGATCATCAGGCTCACCGTGTTTACCTGCCGCAGCTTTCGCTGCGGCCAGGCGAGGTGGTGGCGGTAACGGGTGAAAGCGGCTGCGGTAAAAGCACGCTTCTGGAAGCCATTGGTTTAGTGTTGCATCCCAGCAAAATTGGGCGTTACACGCTCAGCAAAGGGACACAGCAGCAGGATATTGCCGCGTTGCTTCTGGGCGAGCGACATAATACACTCGCTGCGATTCGGGCACGCGAACTTGGCTTTGTATTACAAAACGGTGGCCTCCTTCCCTACCTGAACGTCAAAGATAATATTCTCTTGCCGTGCCAGCTGCTGGGAGCCCGCCCTGACAGCACCATGCTGGATAGGGTCATCGAAACGCTAAAACTGTCGCCACTACTGGCAAAATATCCTACCCAGCTCTCCTTTGGCGAACGGCAGCGCACCGCTTTTGCGCGCGCGATATTACATCGCCCGGCGCTGGTACTGGCAGATGAACCGACGGCGGCGCTCGATCCCTACAATGCCCAGAAATTATTTAGCCTGTTTATCGAACTAGTCCGTCAGGAAGACATGATGGCGCTGGTCGTTTGCCATGACTGGCCTCTGGTCAAACACTTCAATTTACCCTGTTTAGCTGCGCAGCCAGAATCGCTGACGGCGTCATCACAGAGCGAACGGGGAGGTACTTACTTTGTCCTTTAATCGTGCAAGACTGCTCGGTCGCCTTGCAATGCAAGACCTGTGGCACGATCGCATCATCTCTTTTTGCATCGTCTCCTCTCTTGTTGCGGTCATCGCCCCTTTACTGCTCCTTTTTGGCCTGCGCTTTGGCATTGTGAACCAGTTACAAAACGATCTGGCCAACGATCCCCGCAATCTGGAGATCCGCATGTTGAGCAGCGGAAGCTACGATCAGCACTGGATCACGCAGCTACGGCAGCGGCCTGATGTCGGCTTCGCCATCGGGCAAACGCGCTCGCTCAATACGCTGACTGACTTGCAGACGGACAGCACACATTTTATTGAAAATGCGGAAGTCATTCCGACAGAGGCTGGCGATCCTTTGCTCGGCACGCAGGTGCTCCATCATGACCATGAAGTTGTTATTACTCAGGAAGCGGCACGCAAGCTGGCGGTGAAAACCGGTGATACGCTCACGCTACGCGTGAGTCGTATGCTCGATGAACGCCGCGAATGGGGACGTAAGCGCGTGACCGTGGTGGGGATTTTGCCAGCCACCTATTTTAATCGCCCCGCTATCTTTACCCGCCCCGCGTTATTAATGGCTCTTGAACATTTTCGCGATGGCTATGCGGTAACAGCGTTAGGGGTCGCCAGCGGCGCTCAGCTTAACGGTAACGCGCCGCGCTACGCCCGCGCAAGGTTGTACGCACGCGATATTGACCATGTCGCCAGCCTTGAACGCGATTTGCGCGCCCAACGCATCGAAACCACCAGTCGGCTGGCGGATATTGAGAATGTAAAAAGCATTAACCGTGTGTTGGGCATCATCTTTAACACGATCGCCATCACCGCGCTCATTGGCTGTATCGCCTCGTTAATCGGCTCGTTTATCGCCAATGTCGATCGTAAACGTAAGCATATTGCTGTACTTCGTCTGCTGGGCTTCACGCGACCAGCCGTAGGCGTTTACGTCATTAGTCAGGGCGCTTTGCTCAGCCTGATGGCCTATATCGGCGGTTTTGGCATCTATTTTTTAGCCAGCCAGATATTTAACCGGGCGCTGTCCACAAGCCAGGCCACCGGTCAGATGATTTGCAAGATAACGCCCTTACACGGCCTTATCGCCCTCTTACTGACGCTGGTTGTGGCGACGCTGGTTGCCGGTATCGGTGCCTGGCGCGCGATCCATATTGAACCTGCGCAGAGCCTGCGCGAGGCATAACCCTTATTTTTTTAATTTGCCCTAAGCATCTATTTTAGCGGAGATCGTTCATGGCCTTTACTCCTTCCACATTATCGCGCTGCCTGGCGCTAGCCCTGCTGGTGAAGATCTCCCCCGCGCTGGCAGAACCGTGGGCAGAGAAAACCTATAATCCGAAGCCAGATAGCGATGACGTGATTTTGCCTATGCCCTGCGAAGGTTCGATGGTATTTCGTCGGGTAGAAATTCCAGTAGCCGGTCCTCTGGATGATATTCCCATCACCTTAGGGGAAGATGGCGGTGAATGGGGCTTTGTGGAACACAGTTATCCCACGTTTATCGCCGGTAGCTTTACTGAAACGCCCCAAAATAAAGGCCGTTATTATTTAATGGCGAAATATGAGCTGACGGCATTGCAATATCAGGCATTAACTTCCGATACTTGCCCGACACCATCGCGTAAACTTAGCCTCCCTCAAACCAGCATCAGTTGGTTTGAGGCCGTTAATTTCTCCGATAAATATAACCAGTGGTTACGCGCAAACGCGCTCGACAAGCTGCCGAAAGAAGATAACAAGCCAGGTTTTTTACGACTGCCCACCGAAGTAGAGTGGGAGTTTGCCGCGCGCGGCGGTCTGAAAGTGGATACCGCACAGTTTCGTGATTCCCGTTATCCGATGGACGACATCAAAAATTATGAGTGGTATTCCGGTTCGCAGTCCTCAAACGGGAAACTTCAGCTCATCGGTCTGTTAAATCCTAACCCGCTCGGCCTGTACGATATGTTAGGCAACGTCTCTGAGATGATGTTTACCCCCTTCTACCTCAATAAAATTAATCGATTGCATGGCCAGGCTGGCGGTTTTGTGGTGCGTGGCGGCAGCGTGATGTCCAGTGAGTCGGATATCCGCAGCGCTAGCCGTAAAGAAATTAACTATTACGATAATGCCCAGCCTTTTACCAGTAAAACAATGGGCCTGCGGTTGGTGCTGGTTTCCCAGGCAATTACCTCAACGGACCGGGTCAAACTTCTTGAGAAAAACTGGTCGACTCTCGGTGATGATAAAACGGGCGCAGAGAGCAGCAAATCCGGGTCCAATGATACGGCGAAAGCGTTAGGTAGCCTGGCTTCTGGCGTTGAAGACGGCGAGCTGAAGAAAAAGCTGAAAGATCTGGAAAACCAACTTCGTGCCAGCAACCAGCAGCAGCAAGAAGAAAGAGCACAGTCTATCCGCGCCAGCCTGAATCTGGGCTCTTTTCTCTGTACCAAATTACAGGACGATGGTCGTTTCCTTGACTTCCTCAATCACAATTATGAGCTGCTGTGCAAAGATAAAGACAGCAGCGATGCCAACTGTGCCATCCGCAAAAATAAGCTGGCGGAACAAACCGATCGTCTACAGCAGCTAACGAGCTACTACGCCAGCAGTCTGGTGGATTCCGGCACCCTGTATGGGCAAGCAGGGCTAAAAGGCGAAGTGAACGTGTTCAATCAGATGCTGATGCTGAATAAACGTCTTTCCGGTCTTAAGCCGTTCCTCGCTGCTCATTGGCAGAATCAGCAAAAATACCTAGCGAACGGCAAAATTGATACAGCTGGCTGGCTGGATACCTGCAAACAAGTAAAGAACGGCCACTAATCGTAAACATGTCAGTTTATAAAGGAGTAAGGAACGTGAAATTAACTCTACGAATTGCGGCGTTGACCATTGTCTGTATGTCACTCAGCCAGACAGCTTTAGCTGCGTCTTACAGTGCGGAGGATCAGGAACAATTAACGCTGGAATGCCTGCTCACCAATAATAAATACGCCAGCGCCTTTATTGCGCAGGATAGCGCGGGATATGCCCTGGGAACCCAGTCTGCTCCGACTGCTGAGCTGAATCTTGTCACTAATCAACCGGGGGTTAACGCCTACTATAATTCTCAGATGATCGCCGGTGGCTCGCTTTACTGGATACGTGTCGTCAAAGGCCCCTATGAATATATTGTTTACGATAAAGAGCAGCACGGCGATATGTCAGGTGTGGTTGTCACAAAAAAAGGGAAAAGAATCTTCCACAAAGATTGCAAGGAACCTATCAAGGTGGGTACACAAAACGATGGCAGCATCTTTAGCCGATTTGCGCAAGAAGATACAGAAGGCGATCGTATTATCGATTTAATCAACAAAGCATAAACGCTTATTTCGTCGTAATGGGGATGTATATCTATCATCCCCATAGAAGGCAGCTAAAGCTATCCGCTTTTTTGTACGCTCATTTTTAATGGTTGATAATATTGCGGATCAAACATCGACAGTGGCAGAGCATGGACTGAACCATCCGAAGACGTTTCCTCAACGTCGGTAATCACGATGTTGGCTGTATTTTCAACCGCATCACAGCTGAATTCAGTTGCCGAAAGGGTTGAGCGAGTTGCACTGCTATCGCCAAACGGCTGAACATCAAGAGTTCCTTTTTCCAGAACGGCTCCCGATTTATCAGTTAATTGTAAGCTGACTGTCAGGTTATTGAATGTCCCATCACCGCCGTTATCCAGCCGGAATACCAAAGAACACACGCCCTGCACCCAACTGCTATCCGTATTACGAATACTAATATACCGATGGTCATTCTCCGTACTCACTGCGGGGCCAACCATGCCGCCACAAAGTACGGCCAGCAATAAGCTGCATAATGTTTTCTTAATCATAATCTTCTACGCCCTCATTCCTCACGCCGCCTCACAAAATTCTGTTCTCTTCCCCGATACGTATGTCGGTTTTAGCCTATTTCAGTGCCAACTCAATCTGTTCTATTGCTTTCTAAGCATATTGTAATGAGCTATATGGTTAAAAAATAGTAATACACTAAACAAACTAGCACTTCAATTTAAAAGCGTTACTCACGAAAAAATTAGAGCGATAATTAGTTCGTTAAAAATAATAACATTACAAAATTAGTAATGTCTATTCTTTCTTGTTGCTTGTAGAAAAAACAGCCTAATCAATAGACCCTATGCAAAATTCATTGAGATGGATCATTTGAGTATATGAACGGTTTTGCTAACGTCATTAATCGTTATTATGTAAAACGTTGTTTTGTTTTCCTACGTATACCTAATGCGGAATATAAGGAAATAGCATTCTATAAAGATATTGGTGAAGAATAATTAATGAGTAGTTATTGCATGGGTGTTTTTAAAAAGTTAATGAATGATTCCATGAATAACATAATATCAATTAACAAATAGGTGTAAAAAGTAATGGCTACTAAAATTCGCATGGAGAATCCACGTACTGGCGAGACAGTAACAGGATTTTATGGTTTTTCCTGGACTACATTGTTTTTCGGAGCGTTTCCAGCTCTTTTCAGAAAGGACTTCATAACCTTCATCGGTACTTTTATCGTGCTGATTATCCTTGCTTTTCTCACCATGGGTATTGGCTCGATGATTGGCATGATTATTTGGGCATTCATGTATAATAAGTACTATACAACTAATCTTATTAAGAAGGGTTTTGCTTTTGCAGGAACCAACACAGAGAATGAGCTTGCATCAGGTAAGCTTAATCTCCACTTAAATGCTGATAACTGCCTCACATACAGAATTGGTAATTAAGTATCCAATTGAGCCACCAATGAGTGGCTCAAGTATTCATTATTCTTCAGGTACGAACTCAGTTGTTACCAACGGTGCAAAACTGATCCACCCCAGCGGTTGAAAATTGATCCAGGGGTTAATCTGCTCCTCTGAATACAGGGGAGCTTATGATCACTTTTGAGATTCGTATGAAAATTAAAGTCCTGCACAAGCGGGGAATGAGTATCCGGGCCATCGCCAGAGAACTGGGTATTTCGCGCAATACTGTCCGCAGCCACCTGAATGCCAATCCTGAAAAGCCGCAGTATTCACCACGCCCGGCATCATCATCACTGCTCGATGAATACCGCGATTATATCTGTAAGCGGATCAGCGACGCGCATCCCTACAAAATCCCGGCTACCGTTATTGCCAGGGAAATCATGGAGCTGGGCTATCGTGGAGGTCTGACTATCCTGAGGGAGTTCATCCGTTCGCAGACACTCCCCGTACAGGCAGAGCCGGTTGTTCGCTTCGAAACCGAGCCCGGACGGCAGATGCAGGTTGACTGGGGGACCATGCGAAACGGTAAGTCTCCCCTGCATGTGTTCGTTGCTGTTCTGGGGTACAGCAGAATGCTTTACATCGAGTTCACCGACAACATGCGCTACGACACGCTGGAATCCTGTCACCGCAATGCGTTCAGCTTCTTCGGCGGCGTACCGCGGGAAGTTCTGTACGACAAGATGAAAACGGTAGTGCTCCAGCGAGATGCTTACCAGGCCGGACAGCACCGGTTCCATCCTTCCCTGTGGCAGTTCGGCAAAGAGATGGGCTTCTCTCCGCGGCTGTGTCGCCCCTTCAGGGCACAGACTAAAGGTAAGGTGGAGCGAATGGTGCAGTACACCCGCAACAGCTTCTACATCCCGTTAATGACGCGTCTTCGCCCGATGGGGATAACCGTCGATGTTGAGACCGCAAACCGTTACGGTCTGCGCTGGCTGTACGATGTGGCTAATCAGCGGAAGCATGAAACTATCCAGACCCGCCCCTGTGATCGCTGGGTGGAGGAACAGCAATCCATGCTGGCACTGCCACCGGAGAAAAAACAGTATGACGTGCAGGTTGACGAAAGCCTGGTGACCTTCGACAGGCAGCCGTTGCATCATCCGCTGTCCATCTATGACACGTTCTGCAGAGGAGCCGCATGATGGTCGAACTACAACATCAACGGCTGATGGTGCTTGCTGAACAGCTCCAGCTGGACAGCCTTATCGGCGCGGCGCCGGCACTGTCGCAACAGGCAGTGGTTCAGGAATGGAGCTACATGGACTTCCTGGAGCACCTGCTACATGAGGAGAAACTGGCCCGGCATCAGCGTAAACAGGCGATGTACACGCGGATGGCAGCCTTCCCGGCGGTGAAGACGTTCGAGGAGTACGACTTCACCTTCGCCACCGGCGCACCTCAGAAGCAAATCCAGTCGCTGCGTTCCCTGAGCTTCATCGAACGTAACGAAAACATCGTGTTGCTGGGCCCCTCGGGCGTGGGGAAAACACACCTAGCGATAGCCATGGGCTACGAGGCAGTACGGGCTGGCATCAAGGTTCGCTTCACAACAGCAGCAGACCTGCTGTTACAGCTATCGGCTTCCCAGCGTCAGGGGCGTTACAAAGCGACACTCAATCGTGGTGTCATGGCCCCCAAACTGCTCATCATCGACGAAATAGGCTATCTGCCGTTCAGCCAGGAGGAAGCCAAGCTGTTCTTCCAGGTCATTGCCAAACGTTACGAAAAGAGCGCGATGATCCTGACCTCTAACCTGCCGTTCGGGCAATGGGACCAGACGTTCGCCGGGGATGCAGCGCTGACATCGGCAATGCTGGACCGGATCTTACATCACTCACACGTAGTCCAGATAAAAGGAGAGAGCTATCGACTGAAGCAGAAACGAAAGGCCGGGGTTATAGCAGAAGCTAATCCTGAGTAAACAAGGTGGATCAATATTAGACCGTTGGTGGTGACGGTAAGTGGATCACTTTTTACCCGTTGTTGACACTTGAGATCACGGAGTAAATTGCGCATGGAAAGCATGGCCTTCAACTGAGGGATTTGCCGGGAAACCTGCTCCGGGGTGAAATCTTTCATGCTCCGGAAGGTCAGGCTGATGTTGTCTTCGCTGCCGTCATCAGCCAGCGTGTTTTTAACGGTCAGATTGACGTTTGGGGAATATTCGGACAACACTGAGTCGAAATTATTTTTATTCAAATCAACTTTTTTGCGCTCAGACAGGGGGGCAGACTCCTGACTATTACTGAAGTCGCCCGCCACGAGCAATTTCAGGGGGAGCTCCGTTTTCTTGCTCGCGCCACCAGTGTGCAAATCAAGTTTTAAATTAATACGCACTTTAGGGATTTCGGACTGAAAGGAAGAGTTAGACATGGCTGTCCCTGTTCTATGAAGTAATAGAAACGGTCAATGCCAGTGAGAAATAAATAAGAAAAAATTACCCTGCCAGAACAACTTTTCGGTTCGCGTCATCCGACGTAAATAAAAACCCCGGAACTAAAAAGCGGGCGCATTCCATCCACCAGCATGCCGACACTGTATTTTTGAGCATTTGCCTGAAATGGAAAATTTCGGATAAGACCCAATAGCCGGAGTATAGGAACGTTCCCTGCCAGATCGGAAATGAAAAAATGTAATAATATTTTACATTTCTAAGCTTTAACAATTAAAGATCATCTTTCTGATTTATAAGAATTTTCTTGCATAACCCCTTCAGGCCTGTGGGATAAGGATGTGCGGCAAATGATCAGTTTATCTTAGGGTGCATATCTGTGCGAAATACCACCAATCGCATGAAATCTCTGGTTTTGTATTTTTATCGAAAAATGTGAAGCCGGACGTGACTGAGCATGTGAAAAATTGACGACATTTTCAGGTTTTCATCATTTCTGATTATTCACTTAAACGGTGCTTATTTGTTTTCGTCAGAAGAAAATAAATGTCATGACTGCCCTTTACACATGCCTCAATACCAGAAAGTAAGCACGACCCGGATATCTGCCATTCAGGGAATGGGTTGTGATCAGACTGACTAATGCGTTGAGAATGTTTGTTCTATTGCTCAGGTTGTAATGCGATCCGGTTCAACGCCATCATGACTGGCGGGAGGGCATGGGCCTGAAAAACCTCTGCACATGTTGACAGGTTGCCCGTCACCAGAAATTCCACCAGCGCAATCAGTTTACCCTCATCCGAAAATCCACCGGTCAGTGCCGACTTCCTTACCAGCAATGCATCCGTATCGCTGAATTCCTGGACCAGAAGCGCTTCATTGTCCCAGTCCTCGTCACTCACCACTGCATTGACCCAGTCCTGCGATTTAAGTTGTTCAATTGCATACGTCAGCCGGTACAAATCCGACTGAGCAGACACCGGCCCCGAGCACGAAGACCAGAGATATTCCAGACGAGTGAATAAGCTGGCAGCAAAGCCCTTCTGGCGCCCAAGTGTCATCAGACTCTCAATATCGGATGCGATAGCATGCGGAAACCGCTTTTGCTTATACGCCACAGTCAGCCAGCGCAGCAAAAATGCATGCTGAGTGGCGACAGCGCCTGACCATCCTGCTGCACGGTACGTAATGCGACAAGGGCGCACCAGGCAAAATGTGCAAGTTCAGCGACGGTTTGTTCCGGAGGTAGAGTATCGTGAGTTCTTTTCATCAGGGAATTATATCGGTGCTGAGGGTACCGGAAAAGACCAAAAAGTGATCGTGTGGGGTCAGACGGAACATCATCACGGTAACCAGTACGCTCACGGGCAAATAACACCCGTTCTGGCCGTAATCACGGGAGGTACCATGTTATCCATTCCGGCCTTCAACCGGCCAAACGGCACGGTAAAAGCGTTCTTATCTGAACGACTAATGATGAAAGATGACATGCTGGTAACGTTATTATCAGTGTGTATCACCGCACACCATGCCTCTCTGAGTATCCTGCTCATGTCCTGCTGTACGACCCCATCGCGCAAGGCCCCCAGCGTATCAAGATTAATCAGCAGCAGTATTTTGCGCTCTGGTGCACTGGCAGACTCCCACATCCATCGCAGGATCGTTGGCGGTGAACTCTGCCGCGCCTGCTGACGCTGGCGCGAATATTCGCCGGTGCGCTGCCAGACTTCAGTATGAAAACGCAGAATCAATGACCGGTATTCGCTCATGGTTTCTCGATACGGCAATTTCAGCGTAAAGCTGAATGCCGCCAGTCGCGGGTAATGGTCAACGGCCTGTTGCAGAAATGCACGCGTACTGACGGCATCCGCGCTGACAGCATCAGAAGCCCGTGTGTAAGAATGATTCACAATGCAGACTCTCTTTGGGTTAAATCAGGGAAGACCCCGCCAGTGCGGCGGTATCTGGTTCATAAAGGCGAGGGAGGACTATCCGGTACTGTAGCAGTAGTTTCTCTGCCAGTTCACTTCTTCGATGCTGTAGATACCGGTCTGGCATCGGTAACAGTGCTTCACGCCCTGATAATGGTCGCCGCACCACACACAGTACCAGGACAGCGTCATCACCGTAGCATCCAGTCCGTTGAGCATATTGCGCAGCTTCCTGTGCCGGGCCCCGGCTTTCACTTCCGGGTCGAGATGGGCACAGTTCATCAGCACATCCCGGGCCACGGTCCGCGTATCGTGTTCAAACCACGCAGGGTCGCTGAAGGTGCCAGCATGCAGCACCAGACGACAGCCACAGGAAGCACAGCTCCATACCTGCCCCGGTGCGCTCATGGCTTCACCGGCCGTCACAAAGTGACCTTCACGGTCATTTGCCAGGTAACATTTCAGTACGCGCATGCCGTTACCTCTGCAGTCCGGATTTCAGCATCAGAGAGCGTCCTGCTGAACTCACCGGTTCGGCAGGTCAGGCAATAGCGCTCACCGTGATAATTACTGTCGCAACCACTGCAGTGCCAGACGGCGCGGTAAACCAGCGGACGGGCATCCGGTACATACCATTGCAGCTGCCGGATATGGCGGGTCCCTTTCGCTTCCAGGTTGACATACGGACAATGCTGTCGCCCGTTATCTGTCAACATGTCGGACCTGTGTTCAAAGAACGGTCGCTCAGTGTTGTATTCAGGATGGTATCGCAGCGCACTGCCGCACAGGTGGCAGGTGTAGCGGTCATACGGATACCGTTGTGCTGTTCTGGCTCCGGTGAGACGACCATTACCGTCAAGGGCGATGAAAGATTTGGCGTACATCGTGGTACTCCTTACCGCCAGACGACACGCAGGCGTAAGCCGTCCCGATATGGGCTGCATGGCTGCGTGAATGGCGGGTCAGTTATGCGTTAGCGGAAGATGATTCTTGGTATTCAGTCTCTGCAGCCCACCGGGATTACGGTTGTGCAGATGCTACAGAGGTGCGAAAACAAACGGGGCAGGGTCTGGCACCACAATACTGCCTGCGGCAACGGGGACACTTACAGCGCGCCGGGATGTTCTGTGGTTTAGTACGGCGTTGTTTTTCCATCAACAAACCTCGTCTGCTCAGGCGCCACGGGAATCTGCGATACGCTGCTGCATCCAGGTTTCCACCTCGCTTCTGCGCCAGCGCGAACTGCGGCCCAGCTTAATGGGTTTGGGAAACAGACCGTCGCCAATCAGTTTATAAAACCACTTGTCCGTCATACCGGTGTACGTGGTGATAAAAGTCATGTCGATAAGCGGGTCCTGAGCTGAAAGCAGTGTGTCAGGACTGGCATTAATGTTCGAATTCGTCGTGGTCATGGTATTTTTCTCCCTCTGAGGATATGGCTGTCGGGAGACGTCCGGTAGTGGTTGAATCATGGGGTTACCGGTTCGCCTCAGAGGATAGGGAAACGTTGTAAAAAATTACCCGGCCCGTACGTTCAGGCCTGGTGAATCGATATATGCCTGGCTCAACCGCGGCTGCAACCGAAGTTACGTTCACCATCGCCGGTGACTTTGGTTTCGCGTTTGGCAAGATAAGCGGCCTGCGCCAGCGCCTGTTGAAGCTCTGTGGTATTACCGCGCGTCAGCCAGGACACCGGGCTCTTCGGGAAGCGGGCCAGAACGGCATGCGCCTGTGCATCCACCTTCAGAGCACTGCACCACGCCTGTTTAATCATACCTGCGAGCGAATCCGGGTCCTGGTAATCCCCCGGTCCGCACCACGTATCGCGGTTCAGCAACAGCACCGCGTGGTAATGCTTCTTCCCTTTGATTTCACCAAACTCCCGCGCCCAGACAAAACGCAGCGTGGTCGGCCAGACGCGTTTGCCCTCGCGACGTTGACGCGCCTGAAGGGCTGTAATTCGGGCTTTCAGGGAATCGGTGAAACGGGAGATAACGGCTGTATCGCTTGCCGCTGGCGTATCCGGCAGACGGAGGTCAACACGCAGGGCCAGTAAGCGGGTGTAAGCGTTAAGCGCACAACTGAAGGTATCGGCGATGCGTTGCTGCCAGAAAGGGTCGTATGTGTAACTCATTAAAATGGACTCCGGTGGGTTATCGTTCATAACCATTACCAGCGCCGTAAAAAATAACTTTTTGCCTTCAGCGGGTCCCTAAGCAGGTCCCCAGAGATGGCAGGATTCGATAAAATATCGGGGGTGGCAGGGAGATATATGCAACGGGTAGCAGCACAGTGACTGAAGCCATGAGGTCAATACGAATTAACAACGATTCTGGCGCAGGGTGACCCGAATACTGCGAAAAAACAGTCTTCCCGTTACCGACATCTCCAGGGCTACAGTGAACAATGGACATGGAAAGAAGATAACCAGAGGAAATAACAATGATTGTTGACGTTGAGGAAACCCCGGCGATCGCGCTGGCACTGTTGAAAGAAATACTTCACGACTGGTAAAAGACCGTTCCACCATCCTGGCCCTCAACCTGGCCTGTATTTAACCGGCTGGTTGAACGTCATGACGAGATGGTGGTGGTATACAGGGAGATAGCGCCCAGCAGTCTCTCCAGACAACAGCTCTGGGTGCTGCTTGAGCAGATTATCCATGCCGGTAGCTTTGGAACCGATGAGCGCTTTGCACAACTACGGGCTGATCATCAGGAGCTTACGGCCCTGAATGACAGTATCAGCGCCATGAGCCAGAAACTGGCTGAAATGCTGGAGCGACGTACAGAGCTTAGTGGGAACGGTCACTTTCATTGCGAGCGTATGCGTAAACTCACCGAATTTATCGATGATGCCGGAGAGAAGAACGATCATTATCAGCTTCACCTTAAACCAGAACTGCAGCGGCTTAATAGTTTCGATCGGCTTTGTTGAATAAATAAGATTTCGTGCGAACGACCCTGTAGCTGGCTGGATTTTCAGGCAATACGCACGCTTTCTGGCATCCCAGCCTTTGTCATCCTGTTCAACGCACGCACCATGGCCATAGCTTCCGCTACCTGACCATCGTAGTCACGCAGCGTCAGTGAATCTCCCAACAACTGCTTCATTCTGTACATTGCCGTTTCCGCTATCGAGCGACGGTTATATTCCGTTGTCCATTTCCACCGTGCATTGCTTCCGCTCAGCCGCTGAATAGCAACGGCACGGTTGCGGTCTGCGTACTCACCGGGCCAGTAACCTGCTCCTTTTCGGGGAGGAATAAGCGCGCTGATTTTTTTGCGGCGCAGTTCATCGTGACAGAGCCGGGTATCGTAAGCCCCGTCTGCCGCGGCTGCCCTGATTTTTCTGTGAGTCTGCCGGATAAGGCCCGGGAAGGCTTCTGAGTCCGTGACGTTATTCAGCGACAGGTCTGCACAGACAACTTCATGTGTGTTGCTGTCAACAGCAAGATGCAACTTTCGCCAGATACGACGGCGCTCTTTGCCGTGCTTTCTGACTTTCCATTCGCCTTCACCAAAGACCTTCAGCCCGGTGGAATCAATCACCAGGTGTGCGATTTCACCCCAGGGGGACGTTTTGAAACTGACATTAACCGACTTTGCCCGCTTACTGACACTGGTGTAATCCGGGCAGCGCAACGGAACGTTCATCAGGGCAAAAATGGAATCAATAAAACCCTGCGCAGCCCGCAGGGTCAGCCGGAATACGCGTTTAATCACCAGAACGGTGGTGATGGCGAGATCAGAATAGCGCTGGGGCCTTCCTCGTGATGAAGGCGTTGCCGACTCATACCAGGCCTGAATCGCCTCATCATCCAGCCAGAAAGTGAGGGAGCCACGGTTGATGAGAGCTTTGTTGTAGGTGGACCAGTTGGTGATTCTGAACTTTTGCTTTGCCACGGAATGGTCTGTGTTGTCGGGAGGATGCGTGATCTGATCCTTCAACTCAGCAAAAGTTCGATTTATTCAACAAAGCCGTTTCGATCTTAAGTACTGGCCTGACATTGCCGGGATTATTCGTTCGCTGGGTATGGAGGAGGTTGAGGTTACATTTGCTGATGAAGCGACGGAGGCGATAATTAATGCACGCCGCCCTTCGCTGACGGATTTCTTCAGAGCGTTATTCGATAACATCGGTATGCAAAAAACAGGGGATTACTACGCCTTACCACGAACGTTTAAACTCTCAGATGCAGCGCTGGCGACAATTTGTAATATCACCCGTAGTTTGCCACCCGATGAACTCGTTGACGCCGCTTATGTCAAGCGTACCCGTCATCGTCTGAAAACACAGGGTTTTAGCGCGATATGGTGAAGCCACCAGCCCATGTGATAGTCATTGCCAGATTTACTTAAGCGTTTGATGTTTTGTATTGACCAGGTTTAAAAAGGGTCTGTGGTTACCCTGAAAAGCGAATATGACTCCGGCGGGATGTATATACCCGGGGTAAGAGCCCCTGTACCAGCCCCCGCTGCCATCATGATATTACTACCTCGTTCAATAAACCCGATAAATAATCGTTGTCGGGACTACTGTTAAAACGCTCTGTAACGCATCACGCTCAACGTATTCATACCATCCACAGATTTCCATTAGCGTTATCTTTTATGCGATTACAGGGGCTTACAGAAAGCTTCAGTAACATTCAGGTTTATAACATCAAACCGTTTATCAGATAACTTACGATAATGCGTTAATTGTTTCTCAGACACTGAAAGATTTGGCCATAACAATACGCGATGTTACCTGCATTATCCGGCCTGCGGTACATGCCCGAACTATTACTCCCGACAAAATCTACATACCCGGATTTATGGTTCGTTGATGTAATCAATACCCTTGCACATACTTAGCGTATTAACACGATCCTTTCAGCTTCCATTGGTTATCACATTACCTGTTATAGTCAACCCTCGTAATAACACGTTAAACAGACAGGCTAACACCAGTAGCACCCACCGTGTATTTACACTTCGCACAACGCTGCCATACGCTCAGTCCATCCTCCGGCAATATTATCGACCGCACTACCCTCCCTGAAGATTTACACACCAAAGATAATATCACTAAGTTTAATATCTAACGTATTTACTCATTTACGCAGTCTTATCTCAAAGTAATGGCCTCGTCTTGTCTCTTTATAAAGGGAAATGACTGAGAGAAAGCACTGTCTGACGAGTAGCCTCACCTGCCGGTTGATATCATCGGCAACTACCTTTTCAACTGTAATATTGCCTTTCAAGTGATACTCTCTTCCAGGCTGTCATTCATCCCTCTGAGTAATGTTCTTGTACTAACTGTTGTTTAACCATAAAGAAAGGGCTATCTTTATTATATTAATACCAATCCAACACATCGGGCCTGACTGCAATACCAGAGCAGGTTACGTCAGGCCTGGTCTATACGCGATAAAAGCCATGCACGTTCACTCTGGAATTATCTTTACCAACACCCCCCCAAAAAAACACTTTGCCGCCTCAAATAACCTCAACCACTATAACGCCCAAATTTACACAACTCACAGAAGCCATCTCCCTGATTCTGAGCAATGAAATGAAAATATACTAGGGTAAACCTGCCTGCTGCCAGAAATTCCCTCTGAAGCGAACCCGGTATCATGACGGGGTGAAGACGAGAGCATGCAGAAGAACAAACGGAGGAATAAGATAAAGTTAAAGAGTAGTGGGTAAGCGAACAAGAATCCCTAAAAACAGAGCACAGAAAGAAATAAATCATTAAAAACAGCAACATTAAAACCATGGTAAAACCGTGATCAAACCAACATAAAACCACAATCTTACTTCACGATGACTACCAGATATGTTTTTTAGTGACGATAAAACCATTGTCATGCTACTTTATCCCCACAACAATCACTACACAAACCACTACTATGTAGTTTGTTTTATGGAGCCTTTTATAATGGCAATAAATTACATTAATGGCAGACAAATACCCGTTAAAAATCGTGACATACGAATCTGCAATTTTTATATTGCCTGGTTAGAAATAAACAAAAACATCAGAGCAGAAGGGGTTAACCGTCAGGAAGCAGGCAGCTGCCATCAGGCAGTTAATCATCTCCTCAATAAGTACTATCCTGATAAAGAACAGCAAGACAGACTCCTGGCAGATATGCATACCGCCTGCGACGAGAATATCTTACCTGCAGAAAAATTTGACTGGATTGAAAACGACGAGCGGGCCGCATTCTGGATGTGGGGTTATCTCTGTGAAGCGAGTGACTATCAGCTTGGTATTCTCCGTTCAGGAGATGCCCCTTTCGGTCAGAACTGGTATCAGTTCCTTCAACTCAATAAATCCCCGGCAAGCCACCGGGAAAGAATGCAACTTCTCTTCAATTTCTTTGACTGGATAATTATTCCTGCCCCACCAGTTAATCACCTTAAGAGCCAGGTAATGGACAGGCTCAAAGACCAGTGGAAAAATATTTACAGCAAACCTGCTCCGCTGAAATGGTTACCTGATGAGGAAGAGGCGGTACTGTGGGCATGGAACAGTCTTAAATCGCTACAGGAAGAAAGAAACGCCCCCACCGGCGGACTTTCATTTACGCTTTCTTCGCCGGGGCTGAGCACCTGGTTTACCCCTCTGAGCCATGCTGAACGAAATTTAGCGCTACGTGCCGCACTTGATTTATGGGATGACGCACCGGATACCAAACGGCTATTCCTGCTTAATCTGAATAAAGCCTGGAATCAGCAGAAGCTACGTCAGTCCCGCACAGATAAAAAAGCACTCAATACGTACCTTAAGAACGAAACTAAAATGCGACTCGACTTTATGGCTGAACGCAGCGGAGTTCGCATCAGCGATATGCTGGAAACTCTGATTAATGACCATTACCGAAAAACCTGTGGTGGTGAGTGAGGACTTTGAGCTAAAAACAAGGTGAGCGGAGGCAGTAATACAGCCCATACATGACATTCAAAAAAATTTCAGACCTATATTACCTGTGTGAGAAGGGCAGCAGAAATGCTGCCATTTTGTTATTTCACTCACGGAGGTTAATGTGTCAGATAAAACTGAACAGGGTCTTGATGGCCTGAAGCAACAGCTGTCTCTCCTGCCCGAAACACTCTCCCGTACGATACTAAATCGCATCCGCCAGCACATCCATTACGAGCCGGTCGTTGGCATTATGGGTAAAACAGGGAGTGGGAAAAGTTCTCTATGTAATGCGCTCTTTCAGCAGCCCCTAAGCCCGGTCAGCGATGTGCAGGGCTGTACCCGTGAACCGCTTCGCTTCACGCTCGATATTGGCGGGCGTCGCATGACGCTGGTCGATTTACCCGGTGCCGGTGAATCTCTGGACTATGACCGTGAATACCGGCAGCTATATAAAGATCAGTTACCGACGCTGGATCTTATCCTCTGGGTGATGAAAGCGGATGACCGGGCCTGTGCGACCGACGAAGCGTTTCACCGGTTCCTGCTCAATTGTGGCGTCTCACCGGGCAGCATTGTCTTCGTCATTAACCAGGCCGACAAGGCGGAACCCTCGCTGGAATGGGACAGGGAAGCGTGTCTGCCCTCCACTGGCCAGTTGCTGACGCTGACCACCCGAAGCGCAGCCATCTCACGGCAGTTCTCCTGTCCTTATCCGGTTCATGCGGTGTCAGCCAAAACAGGCTACAACCTGGCCCGTCTGGTCGAAACCATGATATTTGCCCTGCCCCCGGAGGCCAGCAGCGGCGTTTTTCGTCAGGTCAGGGAAGAGCACCGGACTACGGAGGCAGAGAGTACCGCCCGACAGGATTTCGGCGATCTGCTGGGTGAGTTATTCAGCCGGATAGTGGACGCCATTCCGCTGCCAAAGGCGGTCCGTGAAGCGCTGGGAACGATCCGCGACGGCATTGTGAATGCCGCTTCTGCGCTGTGGCACTTACTTTTTTGAGGTGGTGGAAATGATACTCAGGACACTGACATGGTCCCTGTTACGCATGCGGCTGCGCTATATCCGAAGACGGGTGGTTAACAGGATCCTGGATTACTGAACCGTACCGGGTTTCTTGGAGACTAAACTCTCAGTGAAAGGAGACCCAAAATGAAATCACAATCCGCCAAACGCTATCCCCCTGAACTGCGTGAGCGCGCTGTCAGAATGTTGTTGGAACACCGTGATGAGTATGACTCTGAGCCGGATGCCATTCGTGCCATATCGTCAAAAATCGGGTGCCATTACGACACCCTACGAGCCTGGTTGCGTCAGCATAAAAATGATGTCCGTGGTGGTGTCAGCCCCGTCAGCACTGATGATGGTGGACTGAGCACCAATGAGCGCCAGCGTTTAAAAGAACTGGAGCGTGAAAATCGGGAGCTACGCCGCAGCAATGATATATTGCGCCAGGCCTCAGCTTATTTTGCTCAGGCGGAGCTCAACCGCCACTGGAAAAAATAATGCCACTTATGCAGCGTCTGAGTGGTACACACGGGGTCGGGCCGGTATGTCGCGAACTGGATATTGCCCCGTCGACATATTACTGGCATCAGCAACGCCAGCTACATCCTGAGAAATGTAGCCAACGAGAAAAGTGCGATGCTCAAATTATCCAGGAGATAAAACGCGTTTACGGAGAAAATTACAGTGTCTATGGGGCACGAAAAGTCTGGCGTCAGTTGCTCCGCGAGGGCTTTAGCGTCGCCCGGTGTACTGTTGAACGCCTGATGAAAATAATAGGTCTTCGGGGCGTACTCCGTGGCAAAGTCATCAAGACCACGATCGGTCGTAAAACAGCGGCAGCAGCGGATCTGGTAAACCGCCAGTTTGTGGCAGAACGTCCCAATCAGCTTTGGTGTGCAGATTTTACGTACGTTAGCACCTGGCATGGCTTCGCCTATGTGGCGTTCATCATCGATGTGTTCGCAGGCACGATCGTTGGCTGGCGGGTCTCATCGTCGATGGAAGCAAGGTTCGTGCTGGATGCTCTGGAACAAGCTCTGTGGGCACGTCGCCCCTCAGGTACAATCCATCACTCGGACAAGGGCTCCCAATACGTGTCACTGGCGTACACCCAGCGGCTGCAGGAGGCGGAGCTGTTGGCGTCGACAGGCAGTACAGGCGACTCTTACGATAATGCCCTGGCCGAGAGTATCAATGGCCTTTACAAAGCGGAAGTGATCCACCGTAAAAGCTGGAAAAACCACACGGAAGTGGAGCTTGCGACACTGGCGTGGGTGGACTGGTTCAACAATCGAAGGTTACTGGAACGGCTAGGACACATACCGCCGGTAGAAGCCGAAAAAGCTTATTATACTACCAGTACAAATAATGATCTGGCAGCCTGAGCTTCCGGACTAAACACTCTCCAAAAAAACCGGGGCGGTTCATACTGCCGGCGCGCAGGCTGGCCGGAGAAAGAGATCCACAGCGTCCGTTGGGCTCTCATCCTTCTGTTTCGCCTCTTACTGCGTTTACTGAGGGCGAGATTAATAAAACGCAATACTACAGCCACCTTCAGCCCTGACAACGCCTCCTGCTGACCGGCTTTATGACAGAGTATGACCGCGTAACGCTCACCAGCTAAGCGATGTGAAATTATCATCGTAAATTCAGACAGTTATCGTGGGAAAAATATTGCATCTTTTCTGCCGCGCTGTCTTATCGCTGGTCATATCCTGTCCACACCGTCCTGCATAATAACCGCATGAGTTATCTCGGTATTTTTCATTCACGGAGGGCATATGCGCGCCACGAACCCTGCGCCCCGACACGACAGGCTGGCACTCAGGCTGTCAGTTATTATTAGCCGGCTTTTTGCTGGTGAATCCCTTTCACTAAAAGCGCTGTCCGGTGAATTTGGCGTATCTGAACGCACCCTGCGCCGGGATTTCTCTCAGCGTCTGCTGCATCTGGATCTGACTGGCGATAACGGCTGCTGGCGGTTACGAACAAACCCGATGCGCGACCATACTCCTGGTGCGCTGGCGTTTGCCCGCAACACCGGAATAGCCCGTCTCATTCCCTCACAGAGCCGCCATCTGATGCAGCTGTTGATGGATGAAAACGGCACATCTCCATGCCTGATAGGCCATGCACAGCAGCCCGCGGGGATCCTCCCGGACTGCTTTGAGCGACTTGCTGAAGGCATTTACCACCACCGTCTGGTCAGCCTGTTGGTTAAGGGGATTCGTCACGACCACCTTGAGCCCTACCGGCTAATTTTCTCACATGCAGACTGGTATCTGGTGGCCAGCCAGTATGGTGCGATACGGGTATTCAGGGTTGAGGAGGTAACGTCGGTCTCTTGTCTGAACGCTCTTTTCACCGGCGCAGTGAAACCAGCGCACTCATTGTAGACGCGGATTTCATCAATGCCCTTCCGCATTTTCACTTTATCAGCAACGTCATTCATACCTTCCGGGAGCTTTCTCCCGAACCTCACACCAGACCAAAAGGAGTTAAAACATGAAACACGGTACAGCCCTGCTGCTGAGCGCAGGAATGATGCTGGCATCGCTGTCAGCCGTAAATGCCGCTACGCCCGATGCCCTTATACAGGCATACCACCAGCGTTGCGGAAAGCCCGTCTTCTATGCGCAGACCGTTAACCACAAAAAGGAAGTCGAGATTTGCATCATCACCCCGTCGGTATCGTACTCATTCGGCAGGACCGGCGCAGAACATAAGGAAATGGACCTCACCGTACCGGCAAACACCACCACGTACGCTTACCAGAGCAATCAGGTAATCAGTCTGCAGGAATTCACAGTCAGAAACGGAGACACCTCATACCAGGTATCTGCCGGGACAAACGATGAAGGCAGACCGTTCGCGTCCCTGGACGTTTACAAGGGAACACCTGAGTCGGGCCAGCATCTGGCGGAAATCCGGCTCGACCCGAACACGGTGGTGAACAACATCAGCCATGCCCTTGCACAGGAAGGCGTGGTGCAATCGGACAGCCTCTGAGCAGAGGCGTTTTAACGAATGGATATTAACACAATGATTCACAGGCAATTAAAAATGACGACGGCTTCCCGGGGCGCGTTACTGGCCGTCACTCTGCTGTCAGCTCTGGCCGTGAGCGGCTGTGGTGACAAAAACGAACAAGAGTTTATCCGGGGCTGTAAGTCCGGTGGCGGAACCACCGCGGTCTGCGGCTGTATCTGGGATGAGCTGAAGACGAAATATACCCACGGGGAACTGGAGAAAATGAACCAGCAGTACGGCTATGTCCCCCCGCGTTTTATGGACAACATGCTGAGTGCCGCTCAGCAGTGCAGAAAATAAGGACTTACCAGAATGGGGCTTGTTATTAAGTATTTCGCAATTGCCTTTGGCATCGCGCTTGTGGTTGTCCTGTTTAACGTGTTCGGAAATACGGGCGAAATCCGCAGTTTCGGGCAGGGGATGGGGTATCTGTTCTGGATGACGCTCGGCCCCGGTGCCGGTATGACTATCGGCGCGTTCCTGCGCCAGTGGCTGATGCCGGATGCGGTATACACCAGCGAAGGTATGACCGGGCTGCTCAAAGCCCGCTTGTTCTGGCTTGTGGGGCCTCAGTGCATCGGCTGGCTGGCCGGTCTGATAACGGTTGGCAAACAGCTTATGTAACACCCACGGCGGATTCATCAACAGTTGCCCGCCTCTTAGATAATTTAAGGAAACGTTCATGCGTAAACTATCTGCCGTTCTGCTGGTAACAACACTGGCATTCACTGGCATCGCTCACGCTATCCCCAATATGTGGACCAGCGGCTTCGGCATGGGAGTGACCGAATACATCATCACCAGCCCCGAAAATGTGATGTTTAACCTCAATTGCACAGGCAACCCCGATGAGCAGAACATCCTGCAGCATCACGTCATGCTCACCTTTCCCGATGGTTCCGGGGCAGACTCACATGACGACCATACCGCCATCACGCTGGTAATAAACGATCGACAATTCCCGCTCCCTTCGTCTCTGGGATGGCGTAATGCGGACAATGCCTGGTCGCAGTTTATTACGGCTCTGGGACAGGCTGCACATTTTGATGTGTATGTGAATGACAGGAAAGCCGGCAGTTTTAACCCGGGGATCAGGAATACACAGCAGGAGCTGAAAAATATCAGCGACTGTGAAAATACGGCCGGTTAATTCACGGAAACACTCCCCCCACTCGTTTAATACAGGAATTTAGTTCATGACAGATATCACGATTAATACCCTCAGCCAGCGGCTGAATACCCGTACGCTGCATTTTGTCCTGCTCAGCATGGTCACCTGCGGCGTCTGGCCCCTGCTCTGGCTCTACAAAAAGCAGGATATCATCAGCGAGACCACGGGCTACCCGCTTTACGGCAATCTGTTTATTATCTGGCTCACCGTCTGTTTCGGGCTCAGTCGTCAGTTGGGTGCCATGGCAGCACCTGACCCGTACGGTTACGACTCAACCGGCGATATCCTGCTGGCCATCAGCGGGCTGCTCTCAATAGCCAGTGGTGTGATGTATGTGGTCTGGGCTTTCAAGGCCAGAACCGCGCTGCGTCACTTTGCGCTGAACACGTTTCGCTTTGACCTGAAGATGAACGTCTTTTATACCGTGCTGTTTAACGTCTTCTACATCACGTACTGCATCAATGACATGCAGCAGGCGCTGGCGAAACACCAGATTATTCACAGGAACACCACAACACCGGGTGAACATGCTCCGGCCCAGGCGGCAGAACAGACGAACCAGCCCTGACAACTGCCACAACACAGGTATTACACACCACCAACGCCCTGCTCATCCGAGCGGGGCGTTTTCTTTTATTTCTCAGAAAGGAAATTTCCATGCGCTTAGCCAGCCGTTTTGGCGCTGCCAGCCTCGTGCGCCGCGACCGCCCATTAACCCGCGATGAACTGGCGCACTACGTGCCCAGCGTCTTCAGCGAAGAAAAACATGAATCCCGCAGCGAACGTTACACGTACATCCCGACCATCACCCTGCTGGATAACCTGCAGCGGGAAGGCTTCCAGCCGTTCTTTGCCTGCCAGACACGCGTGCGTGACCTGAATAAACGCGACCACACAAAGCACATGCTGCGCCTCAGGCGTGAAGGCCAGATTACCGGTAAACAGGTCCCCGAAATCATTCTGCTTAACAGTCACGACGGCTCCAGCTCATACCAGATGCTGCCGGGGTTGTTTCGTGCAGTCTGCCAGAACGGACTTGTCTGTGGCGAAACCTTTGGGGAGGTGCGCGTGCCGCATAAGGGTAATGTGGTGGAGAAAGTCATTGAAGGGGCTTATGAGGTACTGGGGATATTTGACCGGGTCGAAGAAAATCGGGATGCGATGCAGTCACTGTTACTCACGCCACCGGCACAGCAGGCTTTTGCAAAAGCCGCGCTGACGTACCGCTTTGGTGAAGATCACCAGCCGGTGACGGCATCCCAGATACTGACGCCCCGCCGCTATGAAGACCGTCAGGACGATCTGTGGTCAGTTTTCAATCGTTGTCAGGAGAACCTGCTGAAAGGGGGTCTGCCGGGACGTACTGCCAAAGGCAAGCGCAGCCATACCCGCGCGGTTAAAAGCATAGACGGAGACGTTAAGCTCAACCGCGCCCTCTGGGTAATGGCGGAAGAACTACAGCAGGCACTGAGCTGATGCCACCGCTACCTGATAACGCCCACCAGGCAACCCTTTATCCGACCGCCCTGGAAAACACTCCCTGCAGCCGCTCCATCTCCGATGACGACCTGTGCGCCTGGTGCTCACACCTTCTTTATCGTCCCGGTGAACTCAGCCTGTGCCGCTTAATCCTCCCGGAGGGCCACTGGCCCTCACGATGCGATGCAGATGGCTATGCACAGTCCTGCCCACAGCTACTCCTGACCACATCACCTGCTGAACTTACCTGCCAGTAACGCATTCCTTCACCATCACGCCTCAAATCACCTTTTCCACACATCAGGCTCCCGTTTACCGGAGTCGCACTTATGACCTTTCAAAAGGAATAACCAATGAATAACGCTACAAATCTGCAAACCCTTTCAGACCTCGAAAATACCAACACTCTCATCGTCACGTTGTTGCCCGATGAACAGCGTATCGGCTTCTGGCCACAGCACTTTGGTTCCATCCCGCAGTGGATGACCCTTGAGCCGCATATCTTCGCCTGGATGGACCTCTTCTGTGCAGACTATTGCGGGGGTATCTGGCAGTTTTACACGCTGAGCAACGGCGGTGCTTTTATAGCCCCGGAGCCCGATGGTGATGACGTTGAAAAATGGACGCTGTTCAACCCGATGAATGGCAACGATGTGGAAATGAGCGCAGAGGCCGCGGGCATAGCAGCCTGCCTGATGGCTTACAGCCACCACGCCATGCGCACCGAATGCGACGCCATGACGGAGCACTATTACCGTCTGCGGGACTACGCGCTCAACCACGCGGAATGCAGCGCCATCATGCACATCATTGACTGAGGATCCCGCTATGGAAACACAGTTACCACTGTTTGCCGCCGAATTACCGGCATCCGCACAACACACCATCCGTGAGGCACTAACCCTGCTGGAGCGTCAGTTACGCGAACCCGGTGCGTCATTTACCTCCAGTAGCTCAGTACGTGACTGGCTGCGCCTGCAGCTTGCCACACTGGAGCGCGAAGAGTTTACCGCGCTCTTCCTCGATAACCAGCACCGGCTGATTGCGCACGAAACTCTCTTCACCGGCACCATCAACCATACGCAGGTCTATCCACGGGAGGTGGTAAAGGCTGCACTGAAATATAACGCTGCTGCCATGCTCGTGGCGCACTGCCATCCTTCAGGGCACGCAGAGCCCAGCGATTCAGACAGACGGATCACAGAACGTCTTAAGCAGACGCTGGAGCTGGTCGATATTCGCCTGCTGGACCACCTGGTGGTTGGCGGGATGGATATAGTGTCTTTTGCCGAACGAGGCTGGCTTTAAGGAGACCGGTGATGAAGATTATCAGCAAACGCCAGGCGATGGCGATATACCGCCAGCATCCGCAGTCCCGGCTGTTCCGCTTCTGCACAGGGAAATACCAGTGGTCCGGCAGCATCTGCCACTATGCCGGACGGGAGGTGCAGGATATCAGCGGTGTGCTCGCCGTATTCGCTGAACGCCGCCAGGACCGCAACGGCCCGTATGTTGTCCTGCGCAGCGTTACCCTGAATTAACACATAGTTAAGGATTACTTAAATGCAAAGCTCAACAAATGTAGCAAACCACGATATTGCCGCCTCCTGGTGGGGACTTAAGCCTGCAGCTATCCCGTGTTTTGGCGCACGACTGGTACAGGAGGGCAACCGGCTGCATTACCTGGCTGATCGCGCCAGCATCACCGGCACCTTCAGCGAATCAGACCTGCGCCATCTGAATCTGGCATTTCCACTGCTGTTGAAACAACTTGAGTTAATGCTCACCAGCGGTGAACTCACTCCCCGACATCAGCACGGCGTCACGCTCTACGCAAAAGGACTGACCTGCGAGGCAGACACCCTCGGCTCCTGCGGGTACGTTTATCTTGCGATTTATGCGACGCCACCTGCGGCACAACCCGGAGGAGAATAGCCATGCAACACGCCTGTAAAATCAGCGAGGTCATTGAACTGCTGAAACAACATCAAAATGACGACTTCGTATTGTGTTCACTCTGGTACGAAGACGATGTACACAATGTGGATGAGTCTGTTACGACAGAAGAGGCCAGAGCGGCATTATGCCATGCAGCCAGCCATCACGACGCAGAACAGGGCATTAACTGGTTCACACTGGAGGCCGCACTTGACGCCATCAGACAGTAAGTGGATTACCTGAAAAACACCGTAATTCACCATCCCCCTTCACCGTAATCCCCCCGACCATCAACATCTTATTTATTTAACAGAGATCAACTTTATGCAAACCTTACCCACCATCCCGACGAGGAAGGTATCGTCACACCCGTCGCCGGTAGAAATCTGGCAGCAACTTCTTACTTATCTGCTGGAAAGGCATTACGGCCTTTCGCTTAACGACACACAGTTTGGTGATGGCAATGTGATCCAGCAGCATATTGACGCCGGGATTTCACTGGCAGATGCACTCAATTTTCTCGTTGAAAAATCTGAACTGGTACGAATTGATCGCCCCGGTTTCTCCATTCAGCATCAGTCTCCGTTCATCAGCGCTATTGACATACTCCGGGCCAGAAAGGCCACCGGCCTGATGCAACGTACCGGCTATAAGGCGGTGACTTGCGCCATCAGTGGGCAGTCATCCAGGGGGCAGCAATGAAGCTGTCCCTGACGGTGGAAGCCGATACCGTTAATGTACTGGCCCTTAATGGGGGCCGGATCGCCGTCGATATCGATGGTATTGAGCTGGCTGCGCTGATTGATGTGGTCAGTGATAACGGGTATTCGCTTCGTGTTGCTGATACCCCAGGGAGGTTGGTTGTTGAAGATCAGCTACCACGTACCGCCCGTCTGAATGGGATCCAGTGCAGTACCGCTCATATCACGTGTGAGGATAACGCTATTCTCGACCAGGTCACTCTTCAACGCCACGACGGCGGCAACAGTGACTGGATACTGTGCACCGGCTACGGTTACCTGCTCAGACTTAATGCTCGCTTATACCCAGTGCTGGAACTAAAGAGATTGGGGCTTTCAAAGGGCTGCCGTCGGTTAGTGACCACACTGATACGACGTTACGGGATCGATATGCTACATCTGGATGCAGCGGGTGACCTGTTGCCGGGTTTTAGCACCTTCAACTGGTAGTCTCTCCTTCCGACATGCTCAGTCTCTGCAACACATCCGCTCAGAATAATCACAGCCCTGTATTCACCACACGCATAAACGCCAGCCCTCACCGACTGGCGTTTTGCTTTATATAAAGGACATAAACTATGTCAGAACTTACTCTCACCGAATCCGAAGTGTTAACCGACAATACCGATGTAATTTGCTCGACCAGCATTGAACGTATCGTCACCGGACGCAACGCGGCGCTGGCTCAAATTGAAACGCTGATACAGCAACTCGACGATATCTCGACACTGACTAGCAACATCGGCGGTGGTAAAGCAAATGAATGGGGAGTACGGCAATACCGTTACGACTGCTGGTTGATGGATAAACCAGAAACAGCGATAAAAGCCATCACCCAAAATATCGATCGCAGCATCTGGAAAGACCTGATGAATAAGTCGGGAATGCTGGCGCTCATGGACGCACAGGCACGCGACGAGTGGTACAACAGCCTGGAAAAGGACGATATTCCCGCTATCAGTGAAGAGAATATTCTCAGCACCTTTGAGCAACTACATCAGAGTAAAGCAGAGGTGTTCGAGCGAGGGATCATTAACGTGTTTAAGGGACTAAGCTGGGATTACAAGAGCAACAGCCCCTGCAAATTCGGGAAGAAGATCATCGTTGATGGTCTGGTACAATATGACCGTTGGGGATTATTAGGCGACAATTACCCCGTCCGCATCGCGACAATTACTCTGGCCTGTTTGTAATCTGAGCGTCCTGTTTCTTC